>JAUWBB010000073.1 GCA_030605195.1 Bacteroidota bacterium | reverse complement strand
CCGGGTTTTCCCCATGAAGCTTCACCATCGGCAGGCGGGGGTTATAATGGAGGCGAAATATGTTTGGACGGCCCCACATTTCTATCAACCATTGGATGGGACTGGATGCCTGGAATCCGCGACCGGAATATTGGGATTTGGCAAGATGTCTTTCTTTGTTACTCAGGGCCGGTTACCATAATTGATCCGCAGGTGATTACCGATCTGCCTTTGCCTGATACAACCCGGGTTAATGTAACTGTTCGGACTCAGGTTGTAAATCATTCTCCTGCCAAACAAAAAATTTCTTTAACGGGGAAAATCGAAGATATCACATTTGAACAACCAGTAGAACTGGAGCCCGGAGAAAGCAAAATTGTTACTTTTTCTCCCGGGCAATTTTCGCAACTCTCTCTGAAAAATCCCAGATTGTGGTGGCCAAACGGATATGGTGAGCAGAATTTATACTTCCTCGAATTATCTGTTTTATCTAACCAACAAGAATTTGATCATAAGTCTGTTCGGTTTGGGATTCGTGAATTATCGTATGAACTTAACGTAGATGCCCCATCCAAACAAGGATGGAGAGTGGAGTATAACCCACTTAAGGCACACATAGAAGGTAAGCCTGTATTTGATAATCTAAACCGTAGAGAGGCTTACCCGTACCCACCATCAAAAGTTATATTACATGAAAGGGTGTGGGTGCCAAAACTTAAGGATAGTATTAATCCGGATATTTTTGATGAATTGACCGATACCCTGATGACTCCGTTTATGGTGTTCAAGGTAAATGGCAAACGTATTTATTGCAAAGGCGGAAACTGGGGCATGGACGATGCAATGAAACGTGTATCGCGTGAACGTTTGGAACCTTATTTTCGTTTGACCAAAGATGCAAACATTACTATGATTCGTAACTGGACCGGTGAGAGTACAGAGGAGGTTTTCTATGAACTTGCTGATGAATATGGTATGTTGGTTTTTAACGATTTTTGGCTGACCAAAGATTTTCGGGCTACGGATGTTTTTGATAGCCGGTTGTTACTGGCTAATGTCCGGGATGTAGTACGACACTACAGGAATCATCCTTCCATTGCAATTTGGTGTGCTCATAACGAAGGATTTCCTCTGCCTTTAGTTAGTGATGGTATTGCACAAATAGTTTATGATGAGGACGGAACAAGACATTATATTCCAAGTTCCAGCTATCTGAACCTTAGTCCGAGTGGGCCTTGGAAATATTATCATAATCCCACGAATTACATTAATGATGTAGATGGATTTAATACAGAAGTTGGCATACCTTCTGTACCAAGGGCTGAATCGATGCGTCAAATGATGGCAAAGGAGGATGTGTGGCCCATCAGCGATGTTTGGTTTTACCACGATCAATATGGTTCAAAACAAATTACGGCATCTCTTGATACCCTTTATGGAAAATCCGAAACCCTTGAAGATTTCTGTAAAAAGGCTCAGATGGTAAATTATGAAGGCCATCGCGCCATGTTTGAAGCATGGAACAGTAAACTTTGGAACAATGCCAGCGGTGTGATGCTATGGATGACGCATCCTGCCTGGCCGAGTATAAAGTGGCAAATTTATTCTTGGGATTATGAGACCTTAGGTTCTTATTTTGGGACCAAAAAAGCATTAGAACCCGTTCATATTCAAATGAATTTGTATGATCACAAAGTAGTCGCTATTAATACAAGCCTGAAATCTCTTCCAGAAGCACGAATTTCAATTCAGATATTTGATCTGAAGGCAAAATTGTTGTTTGAAAAAAAATTAACCCTTAATGTAAAAGAGAATCAACTTACCGACTGCTATAATATGGAATGGCCGGAAGAGTTGCCGGAATAATATATGGTTGCACTGGAATTGCTCGACAAGAAAGGAATGCTTATTTCTGAAAACAGGTATTGGCTTGCTAACCCTAAAATAAAAAGGAATTTTTTACAATTCAACAATCTTGGGAATGTAGCCCTTGCAGGAAAGACGATTGTAAAAAATGTGGATGGTAATTTGAAAACAATAGTTGAAATTAAGAACCCCACAAAAACAATTGCTTTGGGCATTAAACTAAACTTACGCGATGCAACAACGAATAAACGGATATTGCCTGCATATTTTAGCGATGGATATTTTACACTGTTGCCAGGTGAATCGCGTAAAGTTGTCGTTGATTATCCAATGAAAAAAGCAAATACAGAAATGAAAATTACGGCAGAAGGTTATAATGTCAAACTGCAGGAAATAGGAAAGACATTTGGGATACAATAATTGCGGAAATTTTAATTTTTAAAACCAAAGTATGATGAGTAAAGAACCAATAATAGCTATACTGTTAGTCTTATTACCCTTCAGCACTATTAATGCCCAATCCGTGAACGTAAAACAGCCTAATATCCTGTTTTGTATAACTGATGATCAGAGTTGGGTACATACCTCTTTTGCCGGAGAAAAAGCAATAACTACTCCTGCATTTGATAAGGTTGCCAGTGAAGGAATTTATTTCAGGAATGCTTTCTGTGCTGCCTCTTCATGTTCCCCTTCGCGGGGATCAATTATCACCGGACAGGAAATGTGGAGGCTGGGCGAAGCCGCTCAGTTGTTCAGCGCGGTACCGAAAAAACTTGAAAAAGTAAGCTTCCCCCTGTTACTCGAAGATAATGGCTATTTCATTGGTTATACCCGGAAAGGATGGGCTCCCAACGATTTTGAGGTTCATGGGTGGACGCAAAATCCACTCGGCAAAGGATACAATGAACAAAAACTTCAACCTCCTGCAAACGGAATCGTTACCAATAATTATGCTGCAAATTTTGCCGATTTTCTAAATGAATGCCCTAAGAACAAACCATTTTTCTTCTGGTTTGGAAGTTCTGAGCCACATCGTGCCTTTGAAGCAAAATCCGGTGCCAAACATGGTATTGAACCGGGCAAAATTGAAGTCCCCGGTTTCCTGCCTGATGTCTCGGAAGTCAGGAACGATATTGCAGACTATTTGTATGAAATAAAATGGATTGATCATCATCTGGAGGAAATGATAAGAATGCTTGAAGAAAGAAACCTGCTCGATAATACCATCATCATTGTTACCAGCGATAATGGGATGGCTTTCCCGGCAGCCAAGAATAACCTTTATGAATATGGGATTCATATGCCACTGGCTATTCGCTGGCCGGAAGGGATAAAAACCGGGGGAAGAATCGTTGACGACTTAGTCAGCCTCACCGATATTGCACCAACTTTGCTGGAATGTGCCGGGATTCAAGAGCTGGATGAAATGACAGGCAAAAGCCTGTTGAAAATCTTCAATTCTTCATCATCAGGTATAATTGATAAAAGCCGCAAATATGTGTTTGCAGGCAAAGAGCGGCATACAGTTTGCCGTGAGAACGATCTGCCTTATCCGCAAAGATCGGTACGCGATTACCGGTTCCTTTATATCCGAAACCTAGAACCTGGCCGTTGGCCTGCAGGCTCGCCTGATATAATATCGGCGCATGGATGGGTTTATGGCGACATAGATATGTCACCAAGCCATACATATCTGCTTGCCCATCATGATGAACAAGGCGTTAAAGAACTATTTGAGCTTGCCATGGCAAAACGCCCTTATGAAGAACTTTACGACATAATTAATGATCCATTCTGTCTTAGAAACCTCATTACAAACAAAGATTATGTAAAGGATAAAAAACGTTTGGTAAAAGCTCTTGATAAATACCTCATCAAAACTGCCGATCCACGGGCTTTGACTGGAAAATCGGTCTGGGATGATTTCCCTTACTATCATCAAAATCCCAAAGGTATAGTACCTTATCATAATTTGATGAATAAATGAAATAGTATCAGAAATTAAAATTTTGAGATAATGAAACGAAATAAACTATTACTAATTCTTTCTTTACTAATTTTTTTTACAGGAAATACCTTTGCCCAATTCGGACCAATCGGATATGACTTTAAAGATCCGTATGTGGAGTTTAATAATCTCCTATTTGCAGTTCGATTATCAACCGAAAGCAATATTTATTGCCCTGATAAAAAGAGTTTAAAAATAAGTAACTCATCAACAAATGAATTAACGTTAAGCTGCGATGTTTTATCATCGGCAGGTGGGCAGTTAACCATTCCGGGTAAAATAGAATTAAAAATTACCAACCTCGGTAAATCTCGTTTATCCATCTCGGCTAAAGCCAGTCATCCAACTGAAATATGCAAAACCATCCTGGTTCTTATAAAAGGGATAGAGGTAAAATCATTTGTTTCTGAATATCCTCAAGCCAGGGGTGTAAAAGAATTCACTAATAAAACTAATATCATGGTCAGTTATCCTTCCAGAAGCGCAACAATGCCACTAGTGTTTATAACGACAACAGATAAAGAGTGGTTTGTTCTTTCAAAGGACAAAAAGTTACGTCGGAAGGGATTCGCTTGTTCCTATGACCATTTAAGCAAAGAACCGGTTATTCTTTTAAGTCATGATGAAGATACCCGTAAACTATCAAATTCAATTGAGTCTCCTGAATGGATTATCGGTTCCGGTCAAACACGTCTCAGCATTGTAGAGGAAAGATGTAAGGATTTGGAGCAGAACTTCAATTTAGTCCCTTACAAAAAAAAAGGTGATACTAAATGGATTGATGAATTGAAACTGGTTACTTTTTTCCATGGAATTCATTGGACCGGCCACATGTTTAATACCTACGAGCAAATGGGTGATCAGCTTGAATGGATTTGCAAAACAATGGATGGTGAAAATGTTTTGGCCTTTTTACCCGCCTGGGATGGTAGATATTATTGTGCATATCCCGAACATCACGCCGATGAAAGAATGGGTGGTGCCGATGGTTTGAAACAATTTGTTGACAGAGCGCATAAACTTGGTGTTAAAGTGGTATTAATGTTAGGTGGACCAAATTTGGCAAATTTCAAATTTTTAAAGGAACATGATATGATGGATGCGGCCTTGAAGGGGCCCGACGGATATCCGCAAATACAAAATTGGCTTGATTGGAACATTGATTTGTCTATTGAAACAATGGGTTTGATCATGAATTTTGGTCATCCAAAATACAGGCAATACATGATCGAAAAAACGACTGAACTTTTCGATACCTTTAATGTTGACGGAGTTTTCCTTGACGGCACTTTGCGCTGGGACAATAGTCCTGATTATTCTCCCTATGAAGGTCTTATCCAATATACCAAAGAAATCAGGGAAAGATACCCGACAAAAATGCTTATGGGCGAAGACGGGTATGATGCAATTTATGGTTTGTTTGATATGTTTCACACCTCCGGAGGACCCTTAGGACTGGAAAACTATATGTTGAGATATACTCGTCAGTTCTACTACCTTTCTTATCCCGCCGAAAATGGAAGTGCAGGTATCCACGAAATTGGATGGTCTCTTAATTCACCTACCATTAATAGTGCTAAGCCAGAGTACACTATACCTTCCATTTCTTTGTTTGACGGCATAATTGAAATTTATGGCGATACAATAAGGAAAAAGTTAAAAGATTATAAAAAATGGCGGCTTAAAGAATGTCCGATAATGAATAAACAGTTAACAATTAACAACATACAAAGATGAAGAATTTTGAAATTTCCTTTAGGTATATATTGACAATGTCGCTATGCTTTATGGTTTTTGCAGGTTTCTCTCAAAAAGCAGATACACCTGTAATGTGGTTGTCATTTGATGAAATAAATGTTAATAATAAACTGCATATCCGAACCGTAGAGGATCAGATTACAAATCGTTTGGACACAATACGTGGTACATATGTAGTTCTAAAAGATGGTGTTCATGGCAAATCTTTACTTTTAGATGGTTATTCGGCCTATCTTTCCTGCAGGAATACACCATCTTTATCTGGTTCATTCACTGTTGAGGGTTGGCTTGCGATGGGAGCTTACCCCACCAATTTTTGTCCTCTTGCAGAACAGAATATGCTGTCAGGTAAAGGATTTTCTTTAGGAATTAATTCCCTCGGCAAACCCGGATTCAAAATTGCAACACAAAATGGGTGGGTTAATGTTGAAGGCAGCAAAACAATTCCTCTTTTAAAATGGGTGCATATTGCCGGGATCTATGATGGAATAAGTATTACCCTTTATCTCAATGGTGAAAAAGTGACGCGTAAAGAAGTGCAGTCTGCTTTTATACCGGGCAACAATGAAGTTCTGCTTTCAGGTATCACAAGTCAAAAAATAAGGCCTGAAGGTACTATTCGCCAGTTAGGCACTGAACCCGTTCAACATTTATTTGATGGTTTAATTGATGAACTAAAAGTATGGGATAGAGCCTTAACAGAAGAAGATTTTGCTTCTGTTAGAAAAGAAATTATTAATCTAAAAGCTCCTGCCCTGAAAAAGCGCCCTTTGCCAACATTACCGGATTTGGACAACTTTGGTGCTGTTTATGCAAACCTGAAGTTTTATGAGTCGTGGGATAACTTTTGGCGGGTATCCGGTTTACCTGACGTGGTGGTCTCTTTCGATCAATTTGATGGTCAATTTGTATTCTGGAGAGGTACCAGTTATATCCCACATTGGGTTACGGAAAACGGGATTTGGTTTAATAATGAATTCAATGAAACCTGGAGTGATAAGGGGTGCCATGAACCCATGTCGGACAAAAGATGTGAATATTCACAGGTAAAAATTATTGAAAATACACCGGCCCGTTGTGTGGTACATTGGAGATATGCCCTAATTGACAATTGGTATAACAAGGCTAATATTGACTCTTTAACCGGCTGGGGAGACTGGACAGATGAATTATATACAATCTATCCCGATGGAGTTGCTGTCAGATCCCAAACTCTTCACAGTAGCAAAACATCTTCACGACATGAATGGCACGAGGGAATTATAGTTATGGGTCAAGGCCAACGTCCTGAAGATGTTTTATACCCGGAGGCAGTGGTAATGGCCAATATGGATGGTAATGAACATGTATATTCATGGGAACTGGTTGACTCGGATGCAAAAAAAGAAGGAACAACCTATGTAGTCAATAAAAAGGATAGGTGGTTATCGGAATTGCCAGGCGCAAATATTCAGTTAATAAACACCCGTTCATCTTTCAAACCTTTTACAATTATCAATCCTGATGATGAACCGGAATGGGATTTTTATAGTGGTGAATTCCGTCGGGATATTTCTATGTTCCCATGGTGGAACCACTGGCCAACCGCAACCAAACCTTCAGATGGACGATATGCAATGGATAGCGACAGGGCTTCTCACTCTTCGCTTACCCATGCCTGGGAATGGAAAGCGTACAAAGAAACGGAGTATTCAGAAACCCGGCTTATGTTAGTTGGCCTTACTAAAGAAAAGGCTTCCGGTTTAGTTCCACTCACACAATCATGGAGCCATGCCCCAAAAATGTCTGTGTATGGTGAGGGTATTTCCGGTAAAGGGTATGAACCTGCCGAAAGGGCCTACCAACTGGAATGTGTTAGGCCGGGCGGATGCAATACTTTCAGTATCCAGTTGAGTTGCTCGCCGGAATATCCGGCAGTTAACCCTGCCTTTGTTGTCTCTAATTGGGATAAAACAGAACTTGTATTAAGCATAAACAGTGAAAAGGTATCTGATAAAAACCTGTTTCGGTATGGTTTGTCAAATACTGCAAATGGCTCAAACCTAATTCTGCTGATCAATGAGGAATTTGATAAGCCCGTAAAAATTGAAGTGTTGGGTAAATAATGAGTTGCATCCATATTAATTGAAATTAAACCTGATAACAATGAAAATAGTTAAATGTTTGTTAATCGTATTTAATATTATTCTCGCGATTTCAGCATCTGCTGAAAAAACAGAACAATGGGATATTTATGAAATCAACCTTAAAGGGCCTAAAACTGGCAATCCTTACACTGAAGTTGATTTGAGCGCTACCTTTATTTGTGAAGGATTTGAAAAAACGGTAGATGGATTTTATGATGGGAATGGAAATTATAGGGTTAGGTTTATGCCGGATCGGATTGGTAAGTGGACCTATATAACACATAGTAACAAATCACCCTTAAATGCTAAAACAGGCAAATTCGAATGCGTAAAAGCATCAGGTACTAATCATGGCCCGGTACGGGTAAGAAATACCTTTCATTTTGCTTATGAGGATGGTACCCCGTATTATGAAATAGGGACAACATGTTATGCATGGACACACCAATCACAGGCATTACAGGAGCAAACACTTGAAACATTAAAGAACTCACCTTTTAATAAAATCAGGATGTGTGTCTTTCCAAAAGACTATATCTATAACAGGAATGAACCGGAGCTATTCGTTTTCGAAAGAAATGGTGATGGGGAAAATGATTATACCCGGTTTAGTCCTGAATATTTCAGGAATCTTGAAAATCGAATTATGGAACTTCAAAAGATGGGTATTGAGGCTGATCTAATCCTTTTCCATCCTTATGACCGGTGGGGGTATGCCAGGATGGACGCGGACACCGATGCCCGATACTTAAAATATATTGTTGCACGCCTAAGTGCTTTTCGAAACGTATGGTGGTCTATGGCCAACGAATTTGATTTAATGAAGTCTAAAACGATGGCTGACTGGGATCGTTTGTGCAAGAATGTATACAATAATGATCCATATAAACATCTGCTTGGTATTCATAATTGCAGAAAGTGGTACGATCATAACAAACCATGGATTACACATGCCGGTATTCAGTCCACTGATTTTATATCTGCGAAGAAATGGCGTGAAAAATATAAAAAACCGCTTGTTTATGACGAATGCCGTTATGAAGGAAATATCAAACCTACTTGGGGTAGGCTTACTCCGGAACAAATGACCGGCATGTTTTGGAAAAGCCTGATTACCGGTACATATGCCGGGCATGGTGAAACATATGACCGGGAAGATGAAATTCTTTGGTGGTCAAAAGGAGGTGTGCTCCATGGTAAAAGTGCGGAAAGGATACAATTCTTTAAAAAATATCTGGGAAATGGCCCGGAAGAGGGTTATAGCCCAATTAATGAATATGCCGCCGGTAAATACGGAGAACACTACCTCTATTATTTTGATGAGGAAAAACCTTCGGAATGGACTTTTGACCTTCCCAATTGGCGAAATTATCAGGTAGAAATTATTGATACATGGAATATGACATCGGAAATCCTTGAGCAGAATTTTCAGAAGAAATTCTCTGTAAAACTGCCCGGGAAACCCTATATGGCAGTTAAAATAACATGTGTTGGTTATTTATTCCCGGTAGCACCGATCGAAGTAAATCACGATGGTGGTCAGTTCTATAAGAAAACAACAATTGCTTTGTCCCAACCCGATAATATTGCGATTTACTTTACATTAGATGGTAGTGAGCCTGATAAAAATTCTCTTAAGTATGAACAACCGTTTTCCATTTCACAAAATTTGACCTTCAAAGCAGTAACGATTGATGAAGAAGGTAGTAAAAGTAATCAGACGGAAATCAAATTTAAAGAAGTGTCTGAACTCCGGGAACCGGAACCTGCCGGTGATAAGTCAAAAGGTATCTATTATCAGTGTTTTAAAGGGGAGTGGAAGCAATTGCCGGATATCAGCGGACTGGAGGCTGTTAATTCCGGGCTGGTAAAAAATATCAGCCTTGAACCAAAATGTTTTGAACATAGATTTTGTCTGGATTTTGATGGTTTTATCAATGTTCCTGAAGATGAAGTGTACACTTTTTATACCGAATCAGACGATGGCAGCAGACTTTGGATTGGAGATAAATTAGTGGCTGATAATGACGGTATTCATGGAGTTAAAGAAAAGTGGGGGCAGATTGCCTTAAAAAAGGGTTTTCATCCTGTTCGCGTTCGATATTTTGAACGGGAAGGTGATTCCCGTTCTACAGTATTCTACCGTATCGCTGGAGGAGAAAAGAAAGATATCCCCTCAGAAATATTATTTCATTCAAAAAATTTTTAATTATTGAGAATATTAACTTGTAAACGATGAAAAAAATAAATAACAGTAGAAGGGAATTTTTAAAAAAAGCAGCTATTGGTTCGGCAGGTTTGTCGATTGGTTTTAGTGCTAAAAGTTATGCCCGGATAATGATGGCAAATGATCGGGTGAATGTTGGTATTGTAGGGTTCTCAAATAGAGCCAGGTTAACATTGATCCCCTCTCTCATGAAGCATGCCCAAAGGATGAATTTCGATATCATTGGAGTATCTGATTTGTGGAATATGAGGAGGGAATTAGGTGCGAAATATTTGAATGAACAAACGGACCATGATGTTCGCACGTACAGAAATAATGACGAGTTATATGCCGATAAAGATATCGACGCGGTGATTATTTCTACTCCCGATTTCGCACATGCCCTGCATACCATTGAAGCTGCCGAGGCAGGTAAAGATGCTTACGTGGAAAAACCTTTTGCCGAGACCATGGAAGACAACCGAAGGGCTTTATCAGCGGTAAAAAAATCGGGTATTGTCGTACAGATTGGTTCTCAACGCAGGAGTGGTAAGA
>JAUWBB010000250.1 GCA_030605195.1 Bacteroidota bacterium | reverse complement strand
CCTTTTCCTTCCTAATCCTGGTAGCCTGGATCATAAGTTTATGAACATCGGCATCAGGCTGTTTAAAGCGTTTTTCTTCAACTGCCGGTGAATCTTTGAATTGAATGGTTGCTTCTTGAATTTTTTGTCTGCGGCGGGATTTGCCAGACTTATTTCCGAATAGTTGTTTTATGAAAGAAAACATATCAAACAATGATTTATGATGAATACAATGCTAAAATTTGGGAATAACTTAAGTACAGAAAGGTACGAATTAATCCTTTTTAATACAACTAAACAGTTAAACAACCCAATAACCAAATAACTTTTTCAAAAAAATCATCAATAAAACAGTTAGTCATTTTGAGTTCCAAAATGAATATATGTTTTGTTATGGTATAATACTTTAGTACCTTTGTTTTAAAGATTTTAATTATAAAGATTTAATTATCAGAATGTTGAAATCACATTCCGGATTTATTACGGCAATTATTATTCAACTTGTTTTGATTGGAGCCTTGTATGGACAGGATGAGCCTGTTGAGGTTAAGAAATCAAAAGATAAGATCATACTGGAAGGTAAACCCTATTACATTCATATTGTTGAAAAAGGTCAAACCTTATTTGCCATTAGCAGGGTTTATTTTGTTTCGCAAAAAGAGATATCGAAGGAAAACCCAACCGCAAAATTTGGTTTACAACCCGGTCAGGCTTTGAAAATACCGGTAGTTGAGAATAATGAGATTGAAGAATTTAAACCGGAAGAACCGGGAAAATATATTTACCATGTTATTGAGGAAAACCAAACAATTTATTCACTTTCGGTTGAGTATGGTATTGAAGCTGACGAGATTTTAGAACATAACCCCGAATTGGATATTAATGATATCCCAATCGGAACAGAAATCAAGATTCTTAAACAAAGGTTTCAAACCAATGTTGAAAATTTCGATCGTGATGAAAACCATTTTACGTATTATCGTGTTGGGAAAAAGGAAACATTGTATTCAATTTCAAGGAAATTCAAGGTTTCGGTTCGTGAGATCAGGAGATCCAATGATGGTTTAACAGGTGGTCCAAAATATGGTCAATATCTCAGGATTCCTGTTGAAAAGAAAATGATTGACATTTTTAGCATCAGTTATGCTCAAAATATGAACAATGTTGAGGAGCCTGTTGATTCCCTGGATATGGAATTCGATTTGCCTGGCGACATAAAACTTTCAGGAACAATTGATGTAGCCCTTATGCTTCCTTTTTATCTTGATGAGAATGACGAACGAATTGTTATCGATTCTTCTGAAATAAATGAGTTTGGGAATAGAATTTTCAAATCCATCGAACGGGAAGAAACGGGGATGTATCCAAAAAGCCTGAATTTTCTTGAGTTCTACGAAGGTGCTTTTATTGCAGTCGATTCGTTGCAAAAAGCAGGATTGTCGATTAATCTTTTTGTTTTTGATACAGAAAATGATTCTGTAACGGTTCAGGAACTTTTGGAGGAAGGAAAACTCGGGAAAATGGATATTATTATTGGTCCCGTGTATTTTTTTAACATGAGAATGGTTGCCGATTATGCGAAATCATATCGTATTCCGGTGGTTTCTCCCCTGTCGTCTCGTAGTGAACTTTTAGAGGATAATCCCTATCTGTTTCAGGTCAGACCTTCTTTATCAACGGAATTTGATAAAATAACGAACTACATTTCGCGATTTTATGATAAGAATATTGTTATGATTCATCCGGGAGATAGTTTGGAAACAGGGCATATTAATGAATTAAAACGAAATTTGTTTTCTTATTTTTTCTACCGGACCTTTTTTAACGAAGTGGTTTTTAAGGAAGTGGTTTATAATGATCAAATCACGAAGAATGATACCATAAACAGTATTAAGCATGCTTTATCAAGTGATATTGATAATATCGTACTGGTTGCTTCCGGAAATGAAGCTTTTGTGAGCAATGTGGTTTCAAACCTGAATACACTCCTCCCGGATTATAAGATAAAGTTGTTTGGATATCATAACTGGCAAAGGTTTAGAAGCATTGAACTTGAACATTTTTGTAATTTGGATCTGCATCTGTATACACCGTTTTTATTGGATTATGAAAACAAGGATGTAAAGAATTTTATAATGAAGTTCAGGAAACAATTCCATACTGAACCCAACCAATTCAGTTTTGCCTGGCAGGGTTATGATATCATGTTTTACTTTCTTAGTGGTATTGGCAGATATGGAAGAAGATTCAGAAACAATGTATCACGATACAAGATTGACTTTTTGCAAGCTAATTACAACTTTCAGCGTAATTACCGGTCAGGTGGTTTTGAAAATAAAGGAATGTTTTTTATCAGGTATGATAAAGATTTTGAAATCATCAGGAGTGACACTGAAAACGAAAATTTTGATGAATGAACCTGTTCACTGAACATCCCGGCTTATTTACCGATTTATACGAACTTAACATGGCACAGGGGTATTTCTGCTCCGGTAAAAAAGATGAACAAGCCGTTTTTGATTTATTCATTTAATTACTTTTTGTTGCCTTGCATTAACAAAGAGAATATTTCCAACATTCTCATAACCGGTAAACAGCCTTTCTTTATCATGCTTCAGTTGTTCTCCGCGAAATCCGATGAGTGTTAGGCCGGCATCAGCAGATTTTTCATTAATAAGACTTTTAATGTGGACATTTTCCTCTTTTTTCAGGATCCGGATATTCTTCCGCGATATAGGAAGCCGGCCTGTGCTTATCAGGTTAATCAGGTTTTTCCTTGTCTGATCCAATTCCGATTCGTTGCAAACATCAAAGATCTTTATCATGCCTTTTTTCCAGTCCTGGTGGTCCAGGATAATGTAGCTTAAAAGGATCATTAGATTGGCATTTTCATAATCGTAACTCCTGATCCAAACGTGTATACCCTTTTTATAATTTATTTTCTTCCCGGAGGTTCCCAAAACACAAACATCGTAATCTCCTGACCGGCTGAGAGCATAATTATCAATAATTTGAGACAGGTTAACCGGATTCTCCTTATCAAATTCAAACAAGATCATATTATTGTCCATTCCTGAGATGCTTGGTAACTGGATGATCTGGGCGATGGCAGAAGTGTAGGATGGAGATATTATGGTATCCATGAATACTCTTGATTTTTCATCTTCCGATTTCTCGATTAATTGGGTTAGAAATTGATCTGCCTCAAGATGAGCAATCCTGGAGTAATATCCTTCAATCAAATGAATGTAGGTGCCAAAGCCGTAACGATGGGATATCCATGTTAACAATTTAAAGGCATTATCCCGTTCAAAGGAATCCTGTGAGACACAGATCACTGATGGCCTCCACTTTTGGCTGCTTCCAATTTTCTTTGATTTTTGGAGAAAAACCTGCAGGTTCCGGCTCATTTGGAACATCGCACCCTGAAAAATAGCTTCAATTCCCTGTCTTTCGCGATGGTAATAATGAATGAATATATAGATGAATGTCATTAAAACCAAGGCAGCCAAGGCATAAAAGGTATTGATCTTAAACATCAGCCAGGCACACATGATAAACCCAAGCAATGAGAGAAACCACCTGGAACGAAAAGAAGGCCGGTACGAGGGATCAGCTCCGAAATGATGAAGAAAGGAAATAAGGCAAATGGAACCGTATGTCACCATGAAAAACATGGAGATGATCTCTGCAACAACATTAACACTGCCCAGGGCTACAAAGATAAATGCAATAAAACAAGTAATGACTGAACCGTTGAATGGTTCGTTGGTTTCACCCTTGCCACGGGCAATGAATGCATTTAGTTTTGACGAAGGAAATGACCGGTCAACACCTAAAGCCTGAAGTGTGCGGGGCGCAACCATAACAGACCCCAGGGCGGAAGAAATGGTTGAGGCGGCTAATCCAAGAGGAATAACGATGACACCATAAAGAGCAATTTTACTCATTATGAGCTGGTTTGAGACAAGGTCTTCCGGACTGGCAGAAATGTTCAGTTTCCAGGATATGAACAGATAAATAATTATTCCTAAAACAGTAGCCGTTATGGTACCTAAAGGTATCGATCGTCTGGGGTTTTTAAGATCGCCTGAAAGGCCAACTCCCGCGGTCATCCCGGTAAATGCCGGAAAAACAATGGCAAATACAATAAAAAAATCGCTCATATTGCGGAATGAGCCTGAAAGGAATTTAGGTTCACCGGTTTGGGAATATTCTGTTTCGCCAAGAAAAAAAAGAGTTAAGGAAATGAATAAAATAACCACTACAAAATATAATGCTTTTACACCCAGGTTAGCGCCTTTTTTCAATATCAGAAAGGATAATAATGTCATTGCCGGCAGACTGACTACCTGTCGCGGAAGAACGATATCGAAACGATCCCTGAAGAAATTGAATACAGGTTCAAAAGCCTCGGTGAAGGCAATTACGTAAAACGCTACACTGATTGCCTGTGAAAAAAACAGGGAGATCCCGATGGTTGCTCCAATGTTTAATCCGAATGAGCGGGAAATAATGAAATATTCACCCCCGCCTTCAACTTTTTCATTAGTGGCAATTTCGGATAGGGCCAACGCTGTTGGTATTGTTACCATGTGCCCGACCAGAAGGATCAGCAATACCCCGAAAAATCCTAATGTACCAACAGCAAAACCAAAACGGAGAAACAGAATGGCTCCCAGTATGGTGGAAATGGCAGTAAAAAAGACAGGAGCAGTGCCAAAGGATTTTTTATTAACGGACGAATCCATATTATTCATTCCGGCAGGAAGTTATCAGTAATAAACTTATTAAAAGGATTATCGCGAATTTAGAGAAAAAACTTTTTTCATGGTAATAGATGTTTTAGCTTACTTATTTTTTGTTTTTTCCGGTTTACCCCGTTGGAAATTCCTACGGGGTTTACCCGGTTAAGTTTTTTACAAACATAATGATTTTTTTAAATTGCTTTGAAATAATTAATATAAGTTGTTACATGGACCGGAAAAGGAAGTTTTGGCAACTATTTCTCCAATGGTACAACTCAAGAACCGCTTATAGTTTTGTCATAACTGCCTGTTGTGGAAATTACCTTTCCCCTGCCACTGGTATTTACCAGTATTGCCGCGCTATTTTTTTGCATTGTTGTTTTTAA
>JAUWBB010000194.1 GCA_030605195.1 Bacteroidota bacterium | reverse complement strand
TTGGAGAAAAACTATCCGATTAAAAATCGGATCTACTTTTAAAACCTAAAAAAGTTAAATCTTTTCACCAAAATAATATATCTTATGTTAAAAAAATATGAATCACACTATGGAGGAGCCCCGCGAATACAAAAGAAACTTACCACATATTCAACCGGAAGAAGGTATTTTCTTTATAACTTTTCGGCTTAAGGATTCTTTGCCTCTCTCTGTAATTGAACGATTAAAAAAGAACGCCCAAAAGAGAGAAATTGATGAATACAAAACGAAAGAAAACTTTAATAAAATCGACAAGAGTTTAAAACATTTTGAAGACTTTATTGAATTTGATGAACATATTGATCAGGCAGGGTTTGGGCCTACTCATCTTAAAAACTCAAAAGTAGCAACTATTGTAGCTAATACTATTCATTACCTGGATGGGAAAGATTTTAAATTGATTTGTTATTGCATAATGCCAAATCATGTACATCTGATAATATATAAAACGAGGAGGATATTATTCCGGATTTTGCAATCATTAAAAAGACATACTGCAAGAGAATCAAATAATATTTTATCAAGTAAAGGATCATTCTGGCAGAAAGAAAGTTACGATAGATTAATAAGGGACAGGAATGATCTTGCCGAAAAGATAGAATACACAATAAACAATCCTGTAAAAGCTGGTTTAGTCGACGATTGGAGAGATTGGAAATTTACCTATTGTAAAGATGAGTTTTTGGAGTATTAATACGATAAAAAATCGGATCTACTGGGGTTTCGAATTATTATTGACGAATGTAGCTCCGAATTGTATTCGGAGTAAAAAATATCCGATAAAAAATCGGATCTGCTGGAGCTTCGAATTATATTTATCGGATGTAACTCCGAATTGTATTCGGAGTATGTAGCTCCGAGTTGTATTCGGAGTATGTAGCTCCGAGTTGCACTCGGAGAAATAACATCCGATTGAAAATCAGATCTAAAATGGAAGATCTAATATACAACGTTGAGAAAAAGTGGCTAAAAACCCTCTTTAAGGTTTGTCGTGATACATTCAGTGATTCTTTTCTTCCATCCCATGATGAAACCCACCATTACCGGGTATGGACAATATCCATAGAACTTATTCGCGAACTGGGTGCACAGAATATTTATTTTTCCGAAACAGCCATAGAAAAGATCCTCATTGCTGTTTTTTTCCACGATGTTGGAATGGTAAAAAACCTGAATAAAGAACATGGAAAAATTAGCAGGAAAATTTGCGAGGTTTTTTTTAAAGCAAATCCTGATAAAAAAATTCAGGGCCTTAAAGAAGTATATGAAGCCATTGAAAACCATGACAACAAAGATTACAAAAACAATACATACCATAACCCGGACCCCTGGCGTCTGTTTTCTATTCTTTGTGTCAGTGATGACCTCGACGCATTTGGAATAACAGGAATATACCGTTATGCTGAAATCTATCTTATGCGAAATATCAATATAAACGAACTGCCTGGTAAGGTTTTAGGAAATGCGAACCATCGTTATCTTCATTTCGAGAAAAAATATGGGTTCTTAACTCAATTCATGGAGAAACAAAAAGTACGGTATCTGGAAATAAAATCCTTTTATGAAGCATTGCAAAAGCAATTAACTGATGAATCATGTACCTCTTCAATAATATATGGTCCTTTAGGAGTAATTAACTTCATAATTCAATTCGTGCTGGAGAAAAAACTATCTCCGGAGGTAATTTCTGAACATATAACAAAAAGCTCTGAAGATTTATTTATAAAAGAGTTTTTTGAACAATTTAATTTGGAAATGCTTTCGGCTCATCCCCGGAACAATTGTCTCTTGCAGTATTTTTCTGATTTTTATTAACCAACCACACCTTATTAAATAGTTTTCAGCCGAATACAATTCGGCTCTACATTTCGGCCCAGGCTTTACGCCACATCTGCATACTGCGTACTGACTACCGCCTACTTTTCCTGCTCTCCGCTCTTCACCCCTTGCTCTTACATTACTTTATCTTAATAGTATTAACTTGCACTTATTGCATTCAACATTTGACATTTGCCATCTGACATCAATTCCTCAACCTCAACATCTTTCATCCCTTCACAGACTCTACCAGGTCCTACGGACCCTGGCAGGCCTTTCCCAATCTCCCAATCTTCTCGTCTCTCCGTCACTCAGTCTCCCCATCTCCCAGTCACATACTCACACAGTATCACTATTCATTATTTGAAGAAAGCTTCGGTATGTGTTATTTCACAAAAAAATCGAGCAGTAATTCATCTTCGATATAAGCTTTCAGGTGGTCATTTTTTTTTACAGGTCCCACGCCAGCTGGTGTACCAGTGAATATAAGGTCTCCTGTTTTGATGGTAAAGAATTTTGAAACATAAGCAATAATCTCACCAGGTGAAAAGATCATATCCTTTGTATTTCCTTGCTGAACAGCTTTACCGTTTATTTCAAGCCGGAAACTGATATTATTAACATCCCTGAATTTACTTACATTAACAAACTTCCCGAGGGGAGCTGATCCATCAAAAGCTTTGGCAATTTCCCACGGCAAACCTTTATTCATGCAATTCCGTTGAAGGTCCCGGGCAGTAAAATCGATTCCAATCCCTATTTCATTAAAATAACGGCAGGCAAATTTTGAGGCAATATTTTTCCCCAAACGGCTGATCTTCAAAACAATTTCTACTTCATGGTGTATCTCTTCCGAAAACAGAGGAAGGAAAAAGGGTTTATTCTTTTTTATTATGGAAGAATCCGGTTTCAGGAAAACAACTGGTGTATCAGGAACAGGATTGTTTAGTTCTTTAGCATGGTCGATATAATTCCTGCCGATCGCAATAATTTTCATTGCTTTTTTCTCACAATTATTTCTTCAGGTTTCTTAGCTTTATTTCCGTCAGAGCCTTTTTTGTATAGAGCGGAAAATCCCCATTCATCATCCAGTTGTAGTAGCTTGGTTCGTCTTTTAACACTTGTTCAACCGGTCTACCTTTATGCTTACCAAAATTAAAAACCTCTACCCCATCTTCATTATAAACAAAACGGCCTGCAAAATCCACATTCCGGGTTTGTGTCGTGAATTTCGAAAGAGCCTCAACATCATTTTCGAGTATAGAATATTGATCCAATTGGGCTTTCAGAATTTCATAAGTGGCGTGGGCATCTGCCTCGGCCCTATGGGCATCCTTCAGGTCCTTATTGCAATAAAACTTATAGGCTGCACTTAAAGTTCTTTGTTCCATTTTATGGAAAATAGTTTGTACATCAATGTATTTTCGTTTCTTAAAATCAAAATCGATGTTGGCTCTCTGAAACTCCTCGGCCAATATGGGAATATCGAACTTATTAATGTTATAACCAGCCAGGTCACATCCTTCAAGAAAATATACCAGGTTTTTACCAATTTCGGCAAAGGTTGGTTTATGTTCCACATCTTCATCCGTAATACCATGAATGGCAACAGCCTTAGGGTCGATTGGGATGGTTGGATTCACCAGTAAGGTTAAAAGATCTTCTTTTCCCCCCGGGTCGATTTTAAGAATTGAAATTTCAACAATTCTATCTCTGGCTATATTAATACCGGTAGTTTCAAGATCAAAAAAAGCGATGGGATTTTTCAACTTAAGATCCATATAGTAATGAACTTATTTAGTGATACTTATAATATAACAATAAAATTTAAAAACTTGCAGGATAACCGCGAAAAAACTCTTTTAAGGATTCTTTACATTGTGTTTTATGTTGTACTAATCATCATAGGCATTAAGAGCATCAGAACATCTTCCTCTTCTTTCTCTGGCGCTGAGGGCAATATTAAACCAGCACGGGTAGGATCGGATAGTTCCATTACGATGTCATTGGTAGAGAGATTGGATAAAATTTCCATTAAAAAGGTCGATTTAAAACCTATCTCCATATCTTCTCCTTCGTATTGACAATTTAGTCTTTCGTAAGCTGAAATGGAAAAGTCAATATCCTGGGCCGAAACAGTAAGCTGGTTTCCGGTTAATTGCAATTTTACTAGATTGCTTGCCTGGTTCGAAAAAACAGATACACGTCTTAATGTATGTAAAAATTCGATACGGTTAATCGTAAATTTATTCGGATTATTTGCAGGAATGACCGAGTTATAACTTGGGTAATTCCCTTCCAACAGACGACAAACCAATTTGTACTCGGAGAGAACAAAAAAGGCATTCTTTTCATCAAATTCAACATCCACTTCGTTTTCTTCCCTGGGTAATATATTTTTCAGCAGAGAAGCCGGCTTTCTCGGTAAAATAAATAACGAATCAGCATCTGCTTTTCCGTCCGTTCTTTGGTAACGAACAAGTTTATGAGCATCGGAAGCAACATAGGTCATCTTTTCAGTCGTTAGCTCAACTAATATTCCGTTCATAACCGGCCTTAATTCATCATCAGCTGTAGCAAAAAGGGTCTTGGTAATGCCTGAAAGCAATACCTCTGATTGCACTTTAAAAGCAGACTTTTTATCGTCTTTTATGGTTGGTAGCTGGGGAAAATCACTACCTTTTTGCCCAACGATACTGAATTTTCCATTTTCAGAATTTATAACAACACCAAAAGTATCAAGGTTAATCTCAAAAGTTAAGGGTTGTTCTGGAAATTCTTTTAATGTTTCAGTCAGCAAACGAGCTGGAATAGCAATGCTGCCATTATCGGTTGCATTCTCGAGTGTAATTTTGGTAATTAGTGTAGATTCAAGATCGGAAGCCGTAATCTCTAATTGATTGCCCTCCAACTGAAACAAAAAATTGTCCAATATAGGCAAAGTGTTTTTTGTGCTGATTACTCCGCTAATTGCTTGTAAATGAGCTAAAAGATCAATGCTTGATATGACAAATTTCATTGGTTATTATTTTTTTAAATTACATCATTTATGTACAACTGTTTCCTTAATTTATATAAAGAAATATCAGGTATCAATAATACAAAAAAAAAATTAGAAGACAATACCTTCCAGATATTTTTGTCTAGTTATTGTCTTTTGTTAAGAAATAAGTGATATTCTTTAATATGGGATCAATAACTATATATTTAAAAACAACTGGGTCCTTACTTTTATTTATTTGAGCATATACCCGGTTAAGGTCATATATCTTGCTTGTCCCTGATTGAATTTCTTTGTGTTCTATAAAAATCGGGAATATTCTAACGGATGTTTCTTTACCTTGTTTATCGGTGAGAGAAATAAAATACTGTGGTTCAGAAGAGAAGATTGAATCCTTTTTAACCGGGTTTATATCCTGAATCCTGGTATCAAATTGTATATTAGTAAAATATGTCAAATACCGGGCAACGGCAACTGAATCAAATTGATGTATACTTGTTCGATCCGGCAGAGAATAAAGCTCATATTGCCCTTGGGCTTCTTGTATGATTAAAAAGGATAAACCGGGGTTTAAAATATGCTCAACTTTTACCGAAGCAATTTCATTAGGATAATAATGAAAAACAGTAAAAGGTTGCCAAAAACTTTCATTGGTAATAAAAAAAACGCCAACATTTCCGGAATAACCAGGTATGTTTGCAATAAAGGGTTTGGAATTCCTCCTTATTCTTACATAATTACCATATGGATTGGTATTTACTTTAAATACCGTGTATTTCCTAAGTAGTTTTGCCTTCCTGAAAATTTGAACATTTACAATAGTTATTTCATTTTCTGCTATGTCTTCCTGAAATTTTTCTTCAGAAACCGGTGATTTGATCTTTATCCTGGATAATGTTTCCAGGAAAAACTGAATAGCGTTGGTTCTTGCCGGATATTTATTATTTACTCTCCATTCAAAATCTTTTTTTTCCAGGGTCAGGGTACGGTTTTTATCGTCTAAAACAATTTTGGTTACTTCATCCGGATGCTTTATTGCAAATTCAGTATCATTTGTCAAAAAAGGTTTTTTCAATACAACAATCAAAACGGTTAGTAGCAGGAGTGCACCAAAAATAAACAGGTATGGTTTATTATCTTTCAACCAAAAAGTTTTAGTAAATTCTTTCAGTCCGGCAAGCCGGACGTAAAGTTATTATTTATTGTCCTTTTACCAGCCATTAAAATGGCTGGCTATTGTCTTTCTGTCCATACAGGACGTAATGTTTGCTTTCCTATTGATTCATATTTGCAACCACCTGTTAATCATAGTAATAGTCCCGAAGGGACTTATAGACAATAGACAGTGAGTTTACTCACTGGAATCAAGGCCACATATAATCAACAGCCCGCAGGGCTTGAAAGATACTCTTGCAGATTATCTAAGCAAACCTTCTTTTTCTGAAAT
>JAUWBB010000121.1 GCA_030605195.1 Bacteroidota bacterium | reverse complement strand
AAAATTCATGGAATAACATTTGATATGTTATCAGGCGCACCCGATTTTTCCATGGTGTTTAATGACCTGAAAAAAGCATTAAGAAAAAAGGAATGGCCAAGGCTGAACTAATAGAAATACCTAAAAAGAAATGGCAGTTTTGGAAATAATATGAAAAAAATCATAAAACGCAACCATATCAGCACAATAGCAGTCTATTAAATAGGGATCAAATATGATAGCAAAACCATTTTATAAATTAACTAAATTGCCATTACATTGAAAACAAAATATTCCTTTAACATACAGTTGCCGGTTATTAAATAGAATCCATCTTAAACCACTAATGGCATTAATATATTTACCTTATTTCTTCTCCTATACTTTCTAAATATTCTTCTAATTCGCTAATTATGATTGGTGATGATTTCTGTGTACTGAATGTGCGGCTATCAAATTTAAACCCTTCACTGCCGGCTGCTGTTGATAATCCTGCACCATTGCCTTGAGCCACATTTTTGTGTTTCAATTTTTATCCCTTTGTGATTTCAGTAATAAGCCCTCGCATAAATTCACCGGCCAATTGTGCATTTTTTTCTGCATATTCGATACCTACTGTTTGATCATTCACAACAGGCAGCGGATGGCACAATTCGTAACTTAGATAACCCGAATATCCAATCTCATGCATTGCCTGAACGAAATGGGTATAGAATTCCTCACCTTTTACTTTGCCATCTGTATCCCTTTCATATTCACCACCAAAATGGGACAACACCTGCAAATTACCAACGGCTTTCGCTGCCCTTTGGATATTTTCAGGACTTTTATCTACCATAATCGGGACATCCAATGAGACTTTCAGGTTGGGAGAATTGACTTCTTCCACCATCCGCAACACATCTTTATAATCCCGAATAACAGGAGCATGATTCTGCAATGCCAAAATAACACCGGCATCTTCCGCGTATCGTGCAGATTCTTCCATGCCTTCGCGACACCACGCCCATATTTCCTCCTCTGTAAATTCTTCATGAGTATAATTCCAAATATCCCTTGCAGTGGCATATTGGGCTAATTGCGGATGTTTCGTTACACCCGACCAACCAAGAAACATTCGCAATGTCTTCGCGCCCAAATCTGACGTCATGCGAATTAGCTCCTTAACATAAGCAACCTGACACTCCCGATATTCAGGAACCGGACTGCTGAAATCGTTATTGGCCGCGACTCCAAAAATTTCAATACCTTCTCCGTCAGAAACAGAGCGAAGTTCTTTACAACGTTTTGTCGGCCAGTCGAGTGGATTGCCATGAGGACGTTTTCCATCGATCTCAATCCCTTCATAACCATAATTTTTGGCTCGTTTAATCATCTCTTCCAAAGAAAGGGCTTCTCCGCGATACCAAACCCCGAGAAATGTGATGCTGTATAAACCAACCTTCATATTCGACTTTTTCTTTTGACTATTCTGAGAAAAGCCATTGATGCCTGCTGCCAATCCTGCTGTGGCAGCCAGTGATGTGACCATAAATTGTCTTCTGTTTATTTCCATAATCTTAGTTTAATTAAATTTCCCTGCATATTTTTTTAACCATAATTTTCTCCCGATATTAATTTACGGAAGTTTTTTAAGAAATATATTTACCAAAGTTAACCATTAGTTAAAGAGGTACTTTTTCAATAATTCCTTACCCTTCTTTATCTCCTCGCGTCCACTGGATTCAATGCCATACCAACCACGATAACCGGTTTCCTTGCATAATTTGATCATTTTTGCTGTAATTTCTTCACTTGGCTGATTTCGGTATGACATGCCACCGGCATATGGAAGCGTCTTTTGTAAATACTCATAATTGTCAAAATTGTCACTGGGACTTCGCCAATCAGGATAGGTGCCGAAATATAAATTGTTGACTTCTTTCATCAAAGCAACCATCCAATCCGGATCATTCGAGAAGCCACCATGATTTTCTATTAAGACACTAATATTGGCTGGGATCGCGTATTCAAGCATCATATTGTAGGTCTCTGATGCCCATTTTAAAGCTTCTTCTTTTGAAGCATTCTGTGGACCACGGCAATTCGTTCGAATGGCATGGCATCCAAGAAAATGAGCAATATCGATCCATTTTTGGTGGTTAATAACTGTTTGCTTTCTTTCTTCTTTTGATTGTGTGCATGTTTCTCCTTCACTATCAACCATTATTAAAACCATAGTCACACCATGATCATTGGCATTCTGTTTTAATCTTTTAAGATAGCTAAAGTGTGGAACTTCAAACAATGTATTTACAAACTCTATTCCGTTAATATCAAAATCTTCCCGTGCAATCTTCGGGAAATCCAATGTTTTCCATTTACCTGCCCGAACTTCTTCAACTAATGCCCACTGAGCAATGGATATATCGTCCTTGACTATACGAGGTGCAGCCTGGACTTTTGACGTTTTCAATAAAGCAGGGGCTACTAAACCTGCTGCCCCTATTGCTAAGGATTTTCCCAAAAAATCCCGACGAGTGATGTTATTCATAATGTTGTCATTTTAAATGAATTATTTTTTATTTTTTTTCTATGTCATCAACCCTTTTATTTTTGATGAAATTTTTATTTGTCGCCGGTTTGTTTCTGTGCAACATTTCAAGCTAATAAAAGGATTATTCAGACTCTGCTGCCGGTTGGGTGATAAACACCTCGCGAAGATCTTAAACAGGATTTTTTAAAGCTCCCATCCTTTCCGGTATTCGCGATACAGATATTTATTTGCTTCGGGTATGTTTGTGATTTTCATATTTTCCGCGTCATACATTATTTTTTTGCCGGCTCGTAACGCGACGGCACCCAGGAGAATGGTTTCCGTAACGGCTCCTGCAGTTAAAAAACTTCCCGGAGACTGCGTCCCGCTCTTAAAAGCATCAATCCAATCACTATCTCCTCGTTGAACTGTGTCTTCTGTAGCCTTTCGATCCCCCATATATTCACGCATCTTTTTCTCCGGAATTATTCGTGGTTTATCACCCCGAAAATCTGCAAGAATCTTTCCACTATCGCCGACAAACATCATTCCCTCCCTGGGCAACTCTTTGTTATCAACTTCCAATTCTTCAGGTGTTTGAGGTTTCATTCCTCCATCGTGCCAAAATATATCAATTGGTGGCAATTCCTCCTGTGCCGGAAATTTAAAACGAATTGTACATGAATATGGAAAAGCAACATCATTTTTATGACTCCTGCTCACATGATTTGTTATTACACAGGTAGTAGTCGCATTTGCTTCAACACTGATCGGCGGAGTATTCAAACCAAATGTCCTGAATAGTGGCCAAAGACTATAAGTACCCATATCTGCTATACTACCAGCTCCAAAGTCGTACCAACCGCGAAATACGGCATGTGTGTAATTCGGATGATAAGGACGATCGGGTACAGGACCTAACCATAGATCCCAATCAAAACCTTCCGGGATTGGCGGAGTATCAGATGGATTAGCTGTCCATTGAGGCCATACCGGCCTGTTTGACCAGTTATGGATTTCCCTGAGAGTACCGATTGCTCCATCCTTTATCCAATCTCGTATTAAACCATACCCACTTCGTTTACTCCAGGCTAACAAGTGTGTACTAACTCCCATCTTACGAGCAGTTTCGATAGTTAATCTTGCTTCATATAATCTGTTAGCTATAGGCTTATGGATAACAACATGCTTACCTTTTTTCATTGCTGCAATGGAGATGGTCGCGTGGAGATGGTCCGGTGTCATTACTTTGACTGTATCCAGGTCTTTTTCCTTTTCCAAAAGCTCCCGAAAATCAGCATAGGAAGAGCACCCATTGTAATTTCCTGAAGCCCTGTTTTTTGCATAGTACTTTTCTATAACTTCCTGTCCTATTTGTCGGCCTCCCGGAATACCGTCAAGGCCTTCTCCCCAGGTAGGCTCCTCTAAAACCCTTCGTATGCCGTTTCTAATTCCATTTAAAGACCAGTCCACATAATCCGTGGTGCTTTTATTGGGATCACAGACAGCAATAATTTGTATTTCCGGATTAGTGATCAACCTGGTCATTTCCCTTAATCCCTGGGTGCCGCAACCGATGTAACCCAGGGTTATTTTATCGCTTGGAGCTACATATTTAAGCCCGCCAAGCACATGTCTTGGAACAACAGTAAATGTAACGGCCGCGGCTGCAGAACCCAAGAATTTACGACGGTTCATGTTTTTTTTAAGTGTCATTTTTTACCTCCCTTAATTAGTGTTTGTTATGACGTCATTTAAATACTACTATAATTCCGAGTTAATTTTTTAACTTAAATCATAATATCCCTGTAAGTTATATCATAAATGGGCTGCCGTTTCATCGTTTGTATTGATAAAGCAAATTGTACCTCCTTGAAAGGTCTTTTTACCTGAATTTCTCACTTATAAAGTTAATATAAATTACTGAAGTTTTGTATATCTCAATTACTAATGTTTCAGTATGACATCTTGTAAACATTCTGCTGTTTGATTATCATTATCAAGATAAGTTTGTAATTCACCTATTTTTAATTTAGTTTTACTTTATTGCATATCCATTTTGATTTATTTTTTTTAACTGATTGTAAATAAATAATTAAATCGGAAGCTGTCCCTATTTTTTTTTATTCTCTTTGTATTATTTTCAGTTTGCCTTCAGTATGTTCAAGAAACGCATTGCATTCTTTTAGGAACTGCTGCATTTTATTCATATCATCTTCATAGATTGTTTTGCTGAATTCATATGCCCTTTTCATCATTCGTATGTATGGATCAGGGTCTGATTGCCTGGTCAGCCTTCTCAGCGTCAGCAAATAATCGTCCCTGTAAACTGTCGGGATGATAATTTTAGATTGCCTTTCTTTTACCAGGTTAAAGTCAACAAAGTGGGTTCCCCCTGCACGGGTATTTAAGTCTTTAAACTGTCCGGGCTTTTTGTGTTTTAATAATTTTTTTTGCCTCTTCCACTTCGAATACTGTTCCTTCTATGTAGTTTGAAAAGTAACTTTCAAAAAACGGAAAAAATGCTCCATTATCGAAATTTCAGAAGAGAAAAAAATTTCCCAGTCAAAAGGTCATTTAACGCCTTGAAAGAAAATTTTTAACTCCAAACCCAGACGGGTGCAGTGGTAAAACCTCCGTAGACGATAACATCGAAACATGCATGAGCCAGTGAGGAGGGAACGGCATTTTTAAATACCTCACGAAGTGTCCCGAAAATCAACCCTCCAATCATAGTCCATGTTACAAGGAACATAAAGTCGATTGGTAGAGCTGAGGGCAAGGTTTTTAATACAAGATATTTATAAAGAGTATGACCACAGGCGGCCAGGATAACGGCTAGATACGGGCCAAGTACGGCCAACCGGCCCTGAATAAAGCCCCTGAAAACCAGCTCTTCAGCAATCCCGATAATAGGTGCGATAAATGCAAATATTGTTAAGGTTTCCGGAAATAAAAAATCATAAAAAGCACTTCGGCAATATATGCCCAGTATACCACCAATAATGATACCGGTAATAGAAAAGAGAATTAACCTTTTAGTGAATGGGATTATTCCGAAAACTGAAAGGATGGACGATTTATCTGTGATTGTTTTACTGATACTTAAGGCGGTTAAAGCCAATCCGGGGAATGCAACGATAATAAAAAAAGAGTCGCTGTGGATAAACAGGGCAAAAATACAAATTCCGGTTAGAGCCAGTAAGGCTTCAAGTAAGCGACTGGCTTTTTTATTACCCTTCTTGAAAAAATTTATCATTTAATTATTTCAAGTTGTCTACTGCTAGCTGTTATTTTTAATTGTAAAATTATCAGTGATTAACCGCAAAAATCACCAAGGAATCGCGAAAGAACGCAAGGTTTAACAACTAAAATCAAATTCTCTTGGCGAACTTTGCCTTTTCCCTGCCTGCATGTAATCTTATCCCAATACTTTACTCTATCGGGTTATTCATTGTGGTTTTACTTCGTAAAACTCGTTCGGGATTTTTCAACTTGCTCTCCCTAACATTCTGCTCTATTTTTAACAGATTATTCAATACTTGCTTGTTTGTTTTCTTCTTAGTAAATGTACTGATAATAAAAATTAAAACCGTTACCTTTATTGTGAAGAAACACACTGCGGCAGGCAGATCTGCGTTTTTACATGATGTCAGGTGTTTCCACCTGACATTGAATACGGGAGTAATTAAAATTTTACCGTATTATTAACTGTCGGATGGAAACATCCGACAGCATAGTAAACGATGAATCATTTTTAGACCGACTTTATTATTTATCATTTGATATTCGAAATTTTGCCGAAGGCATCCCTTTGGGAGAAATTTATTTCTGAAAATTATTTTCTTACCGCAACTATCAATCCGTCAGCTGACGGAAACTATAAAACAATCACACCAATTTAAAAAGTTAGATTTAATTATTGAATTTGTGCGCTCTAAACGCCTATAGCTATAAATTAATACAAAACTTTACTTGAACCTCTGTAATTTTATTTTTTACTTATCATAAAAATTAGGCGTATCATAAAAACAAGTGGAATCAGAAGCAATATCCAGCCTGAACCTAAACACAGACCGCCACCAGGTACAACCTGAGTATCAGGAAGAGCATCCTGTAAACCGGAAATCGCCTCCCCTTGTTCCTCAAACACATCATCTTTAATTATTATCAGTTCCAGACCTGATAAATGATACAGAGGAGTAAAATCAGTTGCTGATACGTCAAGTGAAATTGCTTTTAAATCACTTAATTTTTCCAGCGGAGAAAGGTTTTTGATTTCCTCACATCCAATAAGTTCTATAACCTGTAAAAACAAATGGGTTTCCATTAATCCGGTAAAATTCTGCTGACTGGTATTTGGTGGAAGGGATAACCAGGTTAAGGATGGGATATCGTTTATAACTGATATGTCAGATATTTTGCCACATTGGGTAAAGCCAATACTTTTCAGATTGGTAAACCGGCTTAATGTATTAATTTCAGATAAGGTGTCACATTCAACAAAATGAATACTTTTCAAATCAGGCAGAAAACCAATTGAAGAAATATCTGTAATTTCAGATTCACTAAAAGCTAATGACTCAAGATTTTTTATGTCTTTAAACCGAAAACCACCATTTATCTGAGGATCCCATCCCGGAATTATCAATGAAGACAATTTGGGAAGTAAATAAATAAAATCCAGATCTTGCAGGTTCCCGCCATCTACACAAAGAAGTTCCAGATTATTCAAATTCTGAATGATTCCTTCATTGATATTTCTCAACTCAATATCCGGAAGTACCAGCCAGGTTGGATTAAAGACACTAAGTATATCTTCAATTACTTGTTGGTTATCTTCGAATTCAAGCACCAATCCCAGGCTGGGATTAATCCCGGAAATTTTTTTCAGGCTGGTGATTTGTTCCTCCGACGGTATTGAAGTGATATAGAGTGACCGCAGATTTTCAAATGCAGTCCGGTTGCTTTTTTCAATCCAGTTCCAGGCATCGGATTCATCCGACAGGTTCAGGGAAATGATCTTTTCTTCTTGGTAAATTTTGAAATGATCGGCGGTATCAATTGAAAAAGAAAGATACGAACCGTCTGTTTCCCTGTAACGAAGGGTTAATGGCTGATCATCGATCAAAATATATAGTAAATCACCCCCGGCAACCATCAGGGCAGTACTATCATTTTCTTCTGCCATTGAGCCAAAAGAACCAAACGATCTCGAGTAATTAAAACAAAATGCAGGACCTGTAATGGTTACTTTCCGGTATACCGGATCTTTGGATTTTACACATCCTGCTAACAATAACAGATTCAACAGAATGGATAAAATCAATAAACCTTTATGTTTAGCCATGACGTTGGATTTTGGTTAGTTGAATTACTAATAAAACGTAATTGTTCGGATTAAATTTTCTAAGCCCTATTATTAATAAACTATAGATTAAAAGATTATCAATAGCCCCGTCCTTTAGGGCGGGGAACAAAGTTATCCTATTATTCCCTCCTCAAAATTTTGGGAATTTTATTTTTAAATTTATAAAATTCCCAAAATTTTGAGGAGGGGGAAGTTGGTTTCTTTTCAAACCCCGCCTTAAAAGGCGGGGCTATTGATAAATTAATCACCAAAAGTTTATGAACTAAGCCCCGACAGCTATCAGGGCGATCTCACGTAAGTAATTAATCAGGCTAAACTGATTTATTCAGAAATTGGAACATGAAAAACAAAATATCAGGAGGGCAAGAATAACCGGGATTGAAATCAGGATTTTTGTATTTAGTTGTATCGGAATTTCAATGTTTATGGCTTGATAATGGCTAATTTCATTATACTTTGCATTTTTAAGTCGGCCCGCCCGAACGTTCCGTTCGGTACGGGCGGGCAATCTTCTCCAA
>JAUWBB010000067.1 GCA_030605195.1 Bacteroidota bacterium | reverse complement strand
GCATGTACTCAACCTGAAATTATTGATCGTTTTAAAACCATGGGGGCATTGGGCTTTATCTGCTTCACACAGATTACCGAAGGTATGGTGAAGCTATACAGGCATACTGGGGATGATATCTACCTGCGAACAGCTGAAAATATATATGCCTGAATTAGGCAATCAGCATAGCCATGGGTTTTTGAATACTCTTAGGGGTGTAGTCATGCTTTATGAAGTCACAAATAATCCACTGCATTTGGAATATTCTGAAAAGGTATTTCAAAAGATCGTGAGTAGTGAAAACTATATGATTACAGGAGGAGTACCCGAATTCTTTAATTTTTATGCCAGTGCCGAAGGTGCAAGGGACGAAGGCTGTTCAGAAGCAGATTTTTTCATGCTCTGCCTGCAACTGTGGGAGGCGACTGGAAAAATGAAATACCTTGATTACGGAGAATACCTTTTTATGAACCATATGCTCTATAACCAGTTTGAATCTGGCAGTAAATAATCGATACTTACTGCCTTTTTTAGTCAGTACCATGCCTGTATTTACACGCTCAATTGTGTTTTAATCCTGCAGATAGCAGTTGAGATATTACTGCAGGCAAAAGCCTTGCTGACCTCCAACTGGTGCTTAATGGCGAGAAACTTTTCAGAACCAATGAATTGAGGAATGAAAATGAACGAGGATGAAAATTCATCGTGTGCGCCTTAACACAGTAAGTGAGTTGGCTGTTTAGAAATATCGCTAAGGTTACAAATTTAATTTGTATCCGGGTTAACTTAGGCATAAATGAGCCTTAATAGTGCTTGAGCCGTAGCGCCTATGCAGAAGCTTCGGCGTAAGCATATGATGGGAACTTAGCGGAGCGATCTCATGACCGAAGGGAATAAACTATCACGTACGGTTCTTAGGGGGGAAGGGAGTGAACTTAGCGAAGCGATCTCATGAGCGTTAGCGAGTAAATTCCCCTGACCTACCCGGTTAGGGAATAATTAACTTTAAAAAATCTAAACAAAAATAAAATGAAAAGAATAGAAATAATTTTTGATGACATCCGTGATTCTTTCAAGTCTGTATGATAATAATTACCTTCTTAGTTATACTTCAATTGCACTTTACAAGATCGGTAACCATGTAAAAAATATTTACGTAGGTCCGACCTGGACAATTTCACTAAATGATTTGAATGTATAGTAAAAACACTATTTCCCTATCATTTACCAACGAATCTGACAACACTAAAAAATAATTAGTTGGATATTAATAATTTAAACTATGCTTTAGTAGTCCGTAGGGGAATCGAACCCCTGTTACCAGGATGAAAACCTGGCGTCCTAACCCCTAGACGAACGGACCAATTTACCTTCCCAAACTTGGAATTGCAAAATTATAATATTTTTTTTCCCTGCCAATAAAATTATTTTATTAGAAGACATACCTTGCAGAAATACCGACTAACCAATAACCCCACCCGGTATGACCGATAAGATTAAAACTGAGGCCCGAATCAATTCCCAGATTTAATGGGATTTCATCAAAGGTGTATTCCAAACCCAGAATTCCATCGATTCCCAGGATAGCCTGGCTATCCGGATCTTTAACAAAGGGACTTCTGTCATCCCAAAAACCTACATGAGCTCCCACACCATAAAACCACTTGAGATTAGGATATTGTTTAGTGGGATTGTGAATTTCATACAAGCCCGTTATCCGGAATCCGCCCCAGCGGGTGGATAATATTCCTTCAACGGCATTCTTGTCACTGAAAAAATGTTTAACCGTTATTCCATAGGGCAATCCGCCCCTGAGGCCGATGCCATTGGTATAATCCTGGCTTTTTAAAACAGCCAGTAAACCGAAGAAAAAAATTAAAATTAAAAGTTGCTTTCGTATCATTATAATTGGATATTTATGTTTCAGTTCCAATATTCTCCATTTTTTCCCCATATTGATCCCTTCGTAAAATTAGTAAAAAATGACTAAGGGGCTGTTTCAAAAGTACTATAAAGAAGTTCTCGCAGAGACCGCGAAGATTACGCGAAGATCGCAGTTGGCAGTATATTAATGTATTATTTTTCGCGTTCTTTGTGAATACTTTAGGATTTTCGCTTCGATTGATTCCTCATAGGTGATAAAAGTTAGTATTATACCTGTATTATCTTATATCTTTGTGATTATTTCATAAATCAACACACTGATTAATTACCTTAAATATTAACATTAAAAATGAAAGTACATTCAATTCACATTTCCAATTTCAAGCTCGACGGTGGAGCCATGTTTGGTGTTGTCCCGAAGGTTCTGTGGCATAAGCAATATCCGGCCGATGAGAATAATCTCTGTAACTGGGCTTTAAGGTGTATTTTAGTAGATACAGGAGACAGAAGAATCCTGGTGGATAATGGTTGCGGTGATAAACAGGACGATAAATTTTTCAGTCATCTTTACCTGAACGGAGGATATGGACTTGATGGAGCGCTTGACAGACATGGATACACTCCGGGGGATATTACCGATATTGTGTTAACTCATCTTCATTTTGATCATTGTGGTGGAGGCGTGAAATTTAACCATGAAAAAACCGGATTTGAGCTCACTTTCCCGAATGCAAAATATTGGGTAAGCCGGCAGCAGTGGGCATGGGCCATGAACCCGAATAGAAGGGAAGCGGCTTCGTATTTGAAAGAGAACATGCTTCCAATGGAAGAAAGCGGTCAATTATTTTTTATTGACGAAAACAGGGAATTATATCCCGGTTTTAGTGTCAGGTTATTTAACGGGCATACGGAAGGACAAATAATCCCTTTTATAAGATACAACAACAAAACCATTGTATTTACAGCAGATCTGATACCTTCAACAGTTCACATTCCTGTTCCCTGGATTATGGGTTATGATACCATACCATTAATGGTAATGGAGGAAAAAGAAAGTTTTATGAAGGAAGCTTTTGAGAACTGTTATATTTTGTTTTTCGAACATGATGTTTTTCACGAGTGCTGTAACCTTAAGGATACCCCCAAAGGTATAAGAGTAAAGGATACGTTCACCTTAGAAGAATATTTTAAATAAAAACATTCAAAATGTCAATTAAAGTTTCACGTGTCAAACGAGTTTATATTTATTTATTGAGGATTTAGCAATATATATTTCTGAGAAAACATGCGAAACTTCAGTTAATTAATAGAATTTCCAAAAGAGTAATAGTTTCTGAAAGCAAAGAATAAAAAGCAGGAGGGAAACAGAAACATCTGACGGGAGTAAAATTCGAAAGGGAATAATCCTTTTATAATGAAGCATATTCAATCCCAACCGTAAAATCAACTGTGTAAAAAAGAAGAAAAAAACCGGAATACCATACTCATTCCATTGTCTTGCTTCCTTAAAATGACCACGCGTAATTTCGGAGAAACTTCTTGACAAACCTTTGGTAGGAGATTCTTTATCCATTGCTTCAGGGTAGAATGAGGAAACCGGATGGTTATCTTTTTCGGCAGAAAAAATGCCGGAGTATATAAATATAACAATAATTACTCCGGCAAGAAGCAAGTTTACTTTATTATACGGTTCTTTCCAATAAGAAGGAACCATTTGTTTTAAATAATTAATCTTTTACTGATCGTCGATTGTATCCTGTAATTCTTTAACAAACTCCTTGAGGGCTTTCCCTGTAGCTCTGCCAAGTCGTTTAGCTTTTTCTTCATCTGATAATTCTTCAAAGGTATCTTCTATTCCTTCTTCAAGTTTTTCCAGTGTATCCTCCAGGTCTTCCCCGACTTCTTCCAGGGCTTCTTCGACTTCCTCAAAAGCTTTCTCTAATTCTTCTCCAAACTCCTCCTCAAATTCATCTTCAAATTCTTTGGAGATTTTTTCAATCTTATTTTTCCATATACCTTCGGTAGCCACACCAGCAAAGAAAAGGCCTTGTAAGATTGCAATGCTAGTACCTAAAATAGAAATAACAAGTGCCGCAATGATAATCCCTTTGGCTCCGTTTGCTTTATTTGCCTGTGTAAGTCCAACGATACAAAGGGCAATTGCAATAAAGCCCGGAATAATGGCGACCCAGCCAATACAAGGAATAAAAGCGAGTATGAGGGCAATGATACCGAGGACTAATCCCGCGATTCCAAGCCCCTGACCAGCAGTTGATTTTTGTTCTTCCATGGTGAAGTATTTAATGATTGTTTAAGGATATCAAATATAAAAAAATCCGGACAGGTAAAAAAATTTACTATGTGAAATAATTTTGCTTGCAAAATTGATTAACATTTCATGGGGTTTGTGGCATAATCTATAGCTGCTTATTATTCTCTGAAATTACTTCAGCTATTTGCGCCGGATGAAACGGCTGTGACACTATTCAAAATCGGTAGTTCCGGCGTTTCTTCTTCATATGTTCCTTACCCCTATGTTACCCCTCCGGGGTAATTCCTCCGGTAAAATTTTTTTCGCCTGCAGATATCGAACCAGGGACTTTTCACTTATCCCTCCCAAAAGGATGCCTTTGACATAACATTTAACTTATAACTAATAACATATAACATTCTATATTTTTTATCACAACACACTGATTTGTTACAAAAATCTAATATGCGGGATTAATAATAATGTCTAATAAATCCTTTTCAAGGGATTTCAAAGGGGTCTCAACAATCCTTCCTATTTAATGTTTTCAAGCAGGATCTCAATAATTTTTCCGGCTGTTACCGGTATTGGGTTCCCCGGGCCAAAGATGGCAACTACACCTGCTTTATAAAGAAAATCATAATCTTGTGCAGGTATAACACCTCCGGTTACTATCATAATATCATCCCTGCCCATTTTATTCAATTCTTTGATTACTTGAGGAACAAGTGTTTTATGACCCGCTGCCAGGCTTGATATTCCAATGATATGCACATCATTTTCTATTGCCTGTTTTGCTGTTTCAGCAGGTGTTTGAAATAAGGGACCAATATCCACATCAAATCCAATATCGGCGAACCCGGTTGATACAACTTTAGCGCCACGGTCATGGCCATCTTGTCCCATTTTTGCAATCAATATTCTGGGCTGACGGCCTTCCAATCGTGCAAAATCTTCCACAAGTTTTTTTGCATTTAAAAAATGAACGTCTTCGGTGGTTTCAGATAAATATATTCCTGATATTGAACGGATCACCGCTTTATACCTGCTGTAAACCTTTTCAATTGCAAAAGATATTTCACCCAGAGTGGCTCTTTTTTGGGCTGCTGTTACGGATAACTCAAGAAGGTTGTTTTTCCCGGTTTCACACGCTTTTTTAATATTTTCAAGGGCTATCTGAACCTCTTTGTTGTTTCTTTCCTTTTTAAGTTTACTAAGCCGTTTAATTTGTGCATCCCGAACAGCGGTGTTGTCGATTTCCAGAATATCTATCGGAATATCTTTATCGGGCAGAAATTTATTTAAACCAACGATAATATCTTTTTTAGAATCGATTCTAGCCTGTTTACGTGCTGCAGCTTCTTCAATCCTCATTTTTGGAATTCCGGTTTCAATAGCCTTGGTCATACCGCCCATTTTTTCAATTTCCTCAATTAATTCCCAGGCTCGATGAGCTATCTGGTGGGTAAGGGTTTCAACATAATAGGAGCCGGCCCAGGGATCGACCGTCCGTGTAATTTGTGTCTCTTCCTGAATGTATATTTGCGTATTTCTGGCAATACGGGCAGAGAAATCTGTAGGCAGAGCAATTGCTTCGTCAAGGGAATTGGTATGTAAAGATTGGGTATGGCCCAATGCTGCTGCCATGGCTTCCACACATGTTCTGATCACGTTATTAAAGGGGTCTTGTTCTGTAAGACTCCAGCCCGATGTCTGACAATGGGTGCGCAAAGCAAGGGACTTGGGATTTTTTGGATTGAATTGGTTTACAATTTTCGCCCACAACATACGGGCAGCTCTCATTTTTGCAATTTCCATGAAGTGATTCATCCCGATGGCCCAAAAGAATGAGATCCGGGGTGCGAATGTATCGATATCCAGACCCGCGTTAATACCGGTTCGTAAATATTCCAGTCCGTTTGCAAGGGTGTATGCCAGTTCGAGGTCGGCAGTTGCTCCGGCTTCCTGCATATGATACCCTGAAACGCTGATGGAGTTGAATTTAGGCATAAATTCAGAGGTATACCTGAAAATATCAGCGATAATTCTCATCGATGGTTCAGGTGGATATATGTATGTATTCCTAACCATAAATTCCTTTAAAATATCATTCTGGATTGTCCCGGTAAGTTGGTTAAGGGAGACTCCTTGCTCAAGAGCCGCAACAATATAGAATGCCATTACAGGAAGCACCGCCCCATTCATTGTCATGGAAACCGACATCTTATCGAGCGGAATTCGATCAAACAGGATTTTCATATCAAGGATTGAGTCAATTGCCACACCCGCTTTCCCAACATCTCCGATTACTCTTTCATGGTCTGAATCATAACCACGGTGAGTGGCCAGATCAAAGGCAACAGACAAACCTCTTTGGCCGGAAGCCAGGTTACGCCTGTAAAATGCATTGGATTCTTCGGCTGTTGAAAAACCTGCATATTGCCTGATTGTCCAGGGTTGCATCACATACATGGTTGAATAAGGCCCTCTTAAATAGGGGGGAATGCCTGCTGCATAATGCAAGTGTTCTATCTTTTCCAAGTCTTCCCTGGTGAAGACCGGCTTCACCGGAATTTGTTCAGGTGAAAGCCACTCTTCTTTCTCTTTATAGTCTTTTTTCCACTCTTTGCAGCTCATTGTGCTTCTGCGGAACTCTTTGATATTTATTTTATGAAAATTGGGCTTCATACTTATCTGTTGATTTTTTTGATATAAAAATAATTATTGTGCCAAATTTGCAACCCGTGTCATTATTTCAATATTCCAGTATTCCCCGCCCGAACGTACCGTTCGGTACGGGCGGGCATTATTCCATTTTATTTCATCCCTAACTCCTTTTGAAAATCTTTTAAGGTTTCAAGAACATTTGACTTTTTATGGATGAAATATTTTAAACCAACTTTTTTGAATTCATCAACCAGTTTTACAGGGAAACCGGCAATTACTGTGATTGCCTTTCCTTTCAGGGAAGAATATATCACGGGAACAATTTGCTGATATTCTTCATCGGAGCTGCAGATCACTACTATTTCGGGATTATGATCCAGACAATCGCGGACACATTCATTGACTGTTGGGAATCCCTGACCTTCAATGATGTTGAAACCGGCACAGGCAAAAAAGTTTGAGGAGAAAGTAGAGCATGCTTTTCTACGTGCCAGATTGCCATATGTAAGCAAATAAACGACTGGTTTTTTCCCTGCAAACTCTTCAGTTTTTAACCTGATCTTTTCAAATTCTTCTGCACCACGATAGAGTTTGAGAGGTCTGGCAACAGCATTTTTGGGAATAGAATATTTTGATTTGATTCTATTAAGATCTATATTTGGTTTTATGGTTTCGTTGAAATCAGGAAATTGATTTGTTCCGATTAGTGTTTTGGTGCATATTGCTATCTGTTTGTCCTTTTTGGCGGCTGTTTCTTCAATTTCTTTTTGAATGAAACCGGCTTTGAATGCTTCGATAAAGCCACCTTTGTCCTCAATGGTTAAAAAAAGTTTCCAGACTTCTGCAGCAATAGAATCAGTAAGGGATTCGATATAATATGATCCGGCACCCGGATCAGCAACTTTATCAAAATATGCTTCCTCTTTTAGGATGAGTTGTGTGTTTCGTGCAATTCTTTCTGAAAACCGGTCAGAATTCCTGAAAGTTGAATCAAATGGTTTAACGGTTAAAGAGTCTGTTCCTCCGATAACCGAAGACATTGATTCAGTCGTATGTCTCAGCATATTTACATATGGATCGTATATGGTTTTATTCCAATCGGATGTAGTTGAGTGAATATAGATTTTACTGCTTTCGTGGGATAGTAAACCATATGCTTCCGTAATTTTAGCCCAAAGCATTCTAATGGCCCTGGGTTTGGCAATTTCCATAAAATAATTAGATCCAACGGCTAAGTTAAATTGAATGGCCGGTCCAATATTTTCAATGGATAATCCCATTTCTGTCAACCGGGAAAGATATTCATTCCCGAGAGCAAGACTCACGGCTATCTCCTGTACGGTAGAGGCACCCGCGTTATGGTAATGCTTTCCATTCACTGCCAACATCCTGTAGTTTGGCAAATATTTCTTTCGGTTTTCTAATAATTCCTTTGAAATTAAAAATACTTCCTCCTCCGAAGGATAAAAACTGCCGGTAGTTGCCAGATAGCTTAAGGGATCATACTCAAGAGAACCAGTTAAGTTTTTTCCTGAAATTTTTCTTGTTTCTAATTCAGTTTTTAGAAATGCAAGTGTTTTTACCGGTTCTGTTTCTGTCTGGAAATTAACCCTTATGTCTTCAAGGGGAATATTGTTTAGAAGAAGGGAAAAATCATCCTGGGTAGTAATGGAATCAGGTATAATTTCAAATGCGATAGAGGTTGCCCCCCTTGATATAGCACGTTGAGCTTTTTCATTCGCCCTTTCAACATTCTCCACACGAATATCCTGCTGTATTTCCCAATGATTTTTGGCTTTCCTGTTCCCTCGAATAAAAGGGAATTCATCCGGGAAAGCGTTCAGATATTCAAGATCTGAAAGATCTTCAGAAGTGTAATAGGGCTTAATTTTAAATCCTTCAATGGTTTCCCAGATTAATTTTTTAAAATAATCTTCTCCTTTAAGATCCTGTTTTATTTTTGTTTCCCAACTCTCAATAGCTACAGGCGGAAATTCTTCAAAAAGCTTTTTCCCGGTTTCTTCTGGCATGGTTTTACCTTTATGAAAATAAAAACAAAAATAATGGATTTTATAAAAATACGTACTTTAGAAAAAAAATATTGAGAAACAAATTCCGATCAACGAAACTGGCATAGTAACTAAACTTTCAAGTACATAGTTTCACAGGGTGAATAAAAAAAACCTTAATTTTCAGGTTTCATAAATAATTAGTTAATAGTCGGCAGTCCACAGTCAGCAGTCCACAATAACCCAGTCTTCAGATTGCCGACTGCTGACTGTCCGAAGGACTCCTTTGGAGAAGATTGCCCGCCCGTACCGAACGGTACGTTCGGGCGGGCCGACTTAAAAATGCAAAGTATAATAAAATTAGCCATTATCAAGCCATAAACATTAAAATTCCGATACAATAAATTAATTCATACCGTAATGGGACATCTTTATTTTAGGATTTTTCTCTTACTTTTTTTCATTCTTATAACCATACAGGGTTTTGGGCAGAAGGCCGTTCGCATATATCAATTTTCATCACCGCCGGTTCCGGATGGTATATTATCAGAGGAAGTGTGGAACCTGCCAGACTCTGCAACCCAGTTTATCCAAATGGAACCTTTCAAGGGGAATCCGGAAAGTGAGAAAACAGTTGTTTATTCAGGTTTTGATGATAAATACCTGTATTTTGGTTTTAAATGTTACGATAGTACACCATCAAAAATAGTATCCGATATCCAGTCCAGGGATGTTCTTTCTAAAAGTGATGATTTAATATTAGTGCTTTTGGATCCATACATGGATAAAAGAAGCGCTGTAGGTTTTTTTGTAAATCCAATTGGTTCACAGGTTGACATGAAAGTGGGTGATGACGGAAGGAGCATCGATATTAACTGGGATACGAACTGGGACGTTGCGGCTGTAATTACCGATTGGGGATGGTCGGCAGAGTTTATTATTCCATTTACCAGTATTGGGTATGATAAAAATTTAGATACGTGGGGAATAAATTTTGGCAGGGTGATCCGGAAGAATTCTGAAACCGTTTACTGGTCAGGAGAACTGAATGATGATTTCAGGGTTTCCCAGGGAGGATTGCTTACAGGTATTAAAGCTCCTGAAAAGGAACACACGTTTGAGTTAACACCCTATACCACCATACGTTATGAAAACAGTGATCTGTCAAACAGGTATAATGAGATCCTGCCTGAGATTGGATTGGATGCAGGATATAACATTTCTTCCAGTGTTAAGCTGAATGCCACATTAAATCCGGATTTTGCCACAGTTGAAGGTGACCAGGAACAAATCAACCTGACCCGGTGGGAACTCCGGTTCCCTGAAAAAAGACTTTTCTTTCTGGAAGGAAATGAACTTTTTTCCACCCGGATCAGAACTTTTTATTCCAGAAGGATCGGTGACATAAACTATGGTGGTAAAGTTTTTGGTAAAATCAAAGATTATAACCTTTACCTTATGGGAGTCAGAAGCCGACCGGATACTGCCGAAAATATACCGGCAGCCACTTTTTCGGTTCTTCGAGTTAAGAAGGATATTCTGAAATCTTCTACACTGGGTGTAAGTCTGGTGGATAAAAGATGGGAGAATAACTACAGCAGTTCGGCAAGTCTGGATTATGTCCTGAATTTAGGAAAGACATGGGAATTGACCGGCCAATGGGTGGGTAGTTTCCACGGGGATTTAAAAACCGCAAGTGCCTGGTATGTAAGAGTTGCCCGTGAAAGCAATATTTACCATTATCATATAAGGTATTCGAATACGGGAAAGGATTTTAGGGAAAATGTTGACCATACTGGTTTTATCAGGGATGATGATATGCGTGAGTTGGATAGTGATGTAACATACAAATGGTGGTTTGACAACCCCTTGATAAAGTATCTGGATCTGAGCACGTACAACAATATTTTCTGGAATCATGAGAACACATTGAGAAGTTGGTATATAACCGAAAAGGTACGTTTATACCTTCAGAACCGGTTCAGTTTAAATATTTCATATAACAATGAATTTAAATTGGATGAAAAAAAATATTATAACCATAAATATATCGCAGAATTAGGGTACAATACAGACGAATGGGCTTCAGCTTCGGCAAGCTATACCTGG
>JAUWBB010000175.1 GCA_030605195.1 Bacteroidota bacterium | reverse complement strand
CATACAACGCACGTAAATCGGTTATTGCATTGAATAAAAAGTCTACTTTTCCACAACCAATCCAATAAAGATTTGGTTTACTTTCTTCCAACGCCTTAATTTGCGAGATATGCTCTTCTTTGTTATAATTTCCAAAATTACTGTATAACCCCATGCTCATTACACCAATATATTTAAATTTTCCCGGATTGGCATTGGTGATCTTCTGAGTATGATATCCTCCCATGGAAAGGCCCGCTATCGCCCTGTGATCGGGATCGTTTATAACACGATAGTTATTTTCGATGAAAGGTATCACATCTTTCACCAGACTTTCTTCGAATTCTCCTGAGGTCATTACCCCGGGACCACTGGTACTGATATTCAATGTTTGCAAGGGCCTGTCACCCGGTGCTCCGGCAACAGAAGGAATGCCGTTGGTCATGACAACGATCATGGGTTTTGCCTTGCCTGATGCTATCAGGTTGTCGAGAATATAGTTTGTGCGCCCCCGGCTGGTCCAGGCTTCTTCATCTCCACTGTATTTCCCATGCCTGACATCCAGGTGCCGGTTAACTTAACTGATTTGGCTTCAGGAGCATATAAACGAAAGACAACCGAATTGTCTTTCTGAACCTCTGGAGAAATTACCGTGTTAGTTTGCCATTGAGCATGTAGCTGTAATTGGATTATAAATAGCATAAATATAGATGCTATCATTATTTTTTTTAATGAATTTGTGTTTTTCATACGTTAATAATTTAAATGTTAATGATGATAAATTCAATAACGATAGCAAACCGGAGCTTATTCCGGAACAATGGTAACGATTACCCTTTTATACCTGGATAATGCGGGTTCCCCTTTATCTGTTACCCTAAGAATGAAATGTACGGTTTGGGGACTGTCAACCATCGGCGCCTTAATGGTGTGTACATTATATAAGTTTTCTGAATAAGGTGCAAAGCTTACCATACCCTTATATGTACCTGCCTCGGGATATTGGAACCACCAATAGCTTAGAGCATCTCCATCGGGATCATAAGAGCCGTCAGCATCGAGTTTGAAAATATCATCCGATTTCACAGTAAATTGCTCAGGTTGGTTCACTTTGGCAATCGGGGGATGGTTAGCCTCTTCGAAGGACATTGTGCACCAATCCATCCTGGCTGCAAAGTCATTCTGGAAATCTTCACGCCATCTCCACAGGGTTACCTTGTTGCCGGTATAAGTGGCAGTGTCTTGACGAATAGCCCTTCCGTACTTATTGTGAATCCGGGGTGTGAATTTGTCATCCGCGTTGGTCCAGATGGGCCTGGTTTCCGGTTCTGAAGGTACACCGCCGGTAAACCTTGGATTGGCGGGAGGTTCGGGCGTATAGAGTTCATAACGCCCCCCCCAGCTGCCCCAGTCCGGATGAGCCGGGTCATTCAGCCCGTTCAGGATAAGCATCAGCCACGAGGGAGTGTCGCCCTCCATTCCATAGGCTACATCGGGATACATTGCACCCAGGGGGCCATGATCCTGTTGAATATTATCGGTAAGCCATTCATTACTGATTACCTCATTGTTAATCCCTGGCACTACACGGTTAATCGCCGACCATGTTGCGTTTCTGTAGCCTCCCGGGCTGACAATATAGTACAGGCCGGGAAATTTTTTCCGCATCCATACACCGGAATCGTCCTGGTCGGAAATGGTGTATACCCTGATCTTGCTGATCAATCTTTTTGCTTCCGGTGCGCTCCTGGTTTCCCTGATTCTCCAGAGTGCCTGGGCAAGAGTATTAGGACCGCCCCAAACCGATATCCATACTGCCCGGCTATCCTCTTTTTCAAGCACTTTGATGATCCATTCCGATCCCTCCGAGTCCCTGCCTTCGCCAACCCCTTCCATTCCGTATACCGGCAATCCATGTTTTACAAGCGCAAGCAATTCCTGCGCCAACGGAAATCCCGGTTCATGTTTTGAAAGATTGGGATGTACTGTTTCATAAGCGCCAATAATTTTCCGGATGGTTTCCGGTGCCACGCGTGTTTTTTGGTGGACAGAAGTGGTGGCGATCAGTCCTTCGATCTCAATCTGGTTGGAATATAACAGTAATCGGATAAGGGTTTGGGAATCATCAGGGTCGGCTTCAATATCCGTAAGCACTATTAACCGTTGTTTGGTAATCATTTGTGCAGATATACAAGCCGGAATAGCATGCATTAAAAACAGCATGCTAATTAGTACAGTAAATTTCGATTTCATTATTTGAAGATTTTAAATATTACATAATGTCTAATTCTTTTCCATTGATCAGGTATTCTTTTCTAAATGCCCAATGCTTTTATATATTCACAATTCTTTCTGACGCTTGCAATTTTATCGTCCATCTGCGTTTTATCCTGATCGATGATGGCATAGCTGATTCCCATCCTTCTGGCTTCAGTTAGAATACTTTTAAAATCAAGCATCCCATCGCCTAATTCCACAAAGCTATCAGCAGGTATACTGGTATTATAATGTCCTAGTAGCGTTCCATTCTTCAAATCTTTCATATGAAGGAACAATAACCGGTTACCTGTTTTTTGCAACCAATAAATTGGATTAAGACCAGCAACGGTGACCCAGAAAACATCCAGCTCCAGCTTAACAAGTTCAGGGTTAAAAATCTTCAACATTTCTTCATAAGGAGTGGTACCTCGCGTAGGTTCAAACTCAAAGGAATGATTGTGATAATAAAGCTGAATTCCTGCGGATTTACTCTTTTCACCGCATTGATTGGCTTTATCGGCAAACCATTTATAATCATCCAGTGTCTGCCGGTCATCCTGCAACATGATAGCAATTCCCATATACTTGATGCCATTTTTGTTGCAATCTTCAATTATGTTTTCATAGAAATAATTATCAGGAGGAGCCATATTCATTTTCCGGGCAGTTTCCCAGTTGCCGCTGATATAACCCGGCATAAAATGTGTACACAATGGTATCATTCCGCAATCTTTAACTATAGGCACATATTCATTTAAAGTAGCGGGATTAAAAAACTCAATATTCTTAATCACAACTTCAGCAAGAGATTTGAACAGGGGAGGAGCATTGTCAACCAACATATTTCTTAATGCAAAAACCTGAAATCCAATGTCATCAAAATATCGTTTTGATTCCTGTTTTTGCTCAACAGTTGGATTCACTTTTGTTTTATCCCTTGCGCAGCCAAATCCGATTATAGGAAGCGCCAGTGAAGAAGTCAGGGAAAGATTAATAAATTCCTTTCGTGTTAGTGTTTTCATTTGGTCAAGATTTTAGTAATTGTTTAACAATGAAAGACATTCTCATTATACCTTTGTATTCAGCATTTTCATGGTTTCTTTAACTATGTTGTTAGCTGTCAAACCATAATACTCAAATATCTCCAAAGGTTTTGCATTGATCACATTCTCATCGGGTATGCCGAGTATTTTCATTTTCACGGGATACTGCTGCGATATTGTTTCTGCCACCACTGATCCCAATCCCCCGAAAATACTGTGCTCTTCAACCGTGATGATTTGGCCCGTTTCCCTGGCTGCCAATAAAATTGCTTCTGAGTCGATAGGTTTCAGCGTATGGATATCCATCACCCTTGCCTGTATGCCTTCCTTCCCGAGCTTTTTTGAGGCTTCCAGAGCATGGAACACGGTCTCGCCACAGGCAATGATGGTAACATCCTTCCCCTCTTTCAGTACATTGGCTTTCGCTGCCGTGAACGGATCACTTTCGTTATATACGTCCGGTACTACATTTCGTCCCATCCGCACGTATGCCGGCTCAGACGATTGCACCAGGAATTGTATCAGCCCGGCTGTTTGAAACCGGTCTGCCGGTAAATAAACCTGCATGCCCGGAAAGGTTCGCATCACAGCGATGTCATGCAGGCTATGATGGGATGCACCCAGGGCGCCATAGCTCACCCCGCCGCTTACACCGATTATTTTCACATTTGCATGAGTGTAGGCTACATCCATTTTTACCTGCTCCAGGCTCCTGGCTGAATAAAAGCATGCCGGGCCGCAGACAAATACGTTGTTCCCGCATAATGCCAGTCCTGTTGCAACGCCAACCGCATTCTGCTCTGCGATGCCAACTTCCACAAATTGCCCTGGCAGTTCCCTGGCAAATTCCTCCAGGGTAACGCTGCCTCTGGCATCAGAGGTAACCACAAAAATACTTTTATCCTTTTTCGCTTCCTCCAATATGGTATTCGTGAATGCTAGGCGACAGGGTATTATACTTTCAGCCATCGATCTCCTCCTTTTTTTTATTCAACTCCATGATTGCTTCCTGCAATTGTTCCCTGCTGGGTACTTTATGATGCCAGCCGGCCTTGTTCTCTATAAATGAAACACCTTTCCCCTTAATTGTGTGGGCTATGACAAAGGTTGGTTTACCTGCGGCTACCGGCACTTCCGAAAGCACCCTTATAAGTCCGGGAATATCGTGCCCGTTACATTCTTTCACTTCCCAGCCACATGCCTCATATTTCTTCCTCAGGTCCTCTATGGACATTATTTCCTCGGTAAAGCCGCTGATCTGAAGCTTGTTGCGGTCAATGATAGCAATCAGGTTATCGAGTCTATAATGCCCGGCTGCCGCTGCTGCTTCCATAATCGATCCTTCGCCATGTTCGCCGTCGCCCATCAATACAAACGTACGAAAATTCTTCCCCTGTCTTTTGGCAGCCAATGCCATGCCCACACCCACGGAAAGTCCATGCCCCAGGGCCCCTGAGTTGAGTTCCACCCCCGGCACCTTGCGGGTCGGATGTCCAGTAAGCAACGAGTTGAACTTCCCGTATGTATCCAGCAGATCATCAGATATAAAACCTCTGCGTGCTAAAACGCTGTAATAACCTTCTACCGAATGCCCTTTGCTCATGATAAAACGGTCACGTTCAGGATCATCCGGGTAAAGGGGATCAATTTTCATCACGTTAAAATAGAGCGCCGTCAGTATATCTATCGATGACAGCGATCCCCCTGTGTGCCCGCCGGATGCGTTGAATATGATCTCCAGTGTGCGTTTCCGTATTTCTATCGCTTCTTTTTCTAATTCCTTCAAACTGAACATCTATTACTTATGAATTGGACATCGTTATTAATACAAGCCCGATCAGGAAGCACACAAACATAATTACCAGTAATGTATTTGTGCTTTTTGGCGCACCTTTAAACTCTTTCCATATGAAAATGCCCCATAATATTGCCACCACAGGGGCTGCATTGCTTAATCCATACGATATAGCCGGATTAGCAGCACCTGCGGACATAAAGCTCACTACCATACCAAGCATCCAAATAAATCCGCCAATTATTCCTGTGGAATGGGTTTTCAAACTACCCTTAAAGTATTCCTTCATTTTAACCGGTTCGCCTTGCACCGGATAGCGCATAAATATCGGATTAAATATGGGAGTGCTCACTGTCACACCAACTGCAAAGAAAAATACACCTGTGAATGGTGTCAACGTGCCAGTACCGCCCGATAAAAATGTATTATCCAGCGACTTAACAACTAACCCGTAGAAAAATGCAATTAGCACACCGGCAGCAACAGAAAGCAAAATACCTTTGGCTGATGGTTTTTTTTGCTCCCGGGACAATCGTTTGTACGAAAGCATACTCAGGTAAATCGCAGCAATTATTACAGCCACACCGGTGAAGAGCAGCAATACATTGCCTTCAGGGGATCCCTTGTCAATTAATATCAGGATAAAATTGAATCCAATTCCCAATATCCAGGCAATGCCCCCGCCTATCGGGAATCCAACCGACATACCTGCCACAGCAATTGCTGCAACCAGTAAAATATTGCCAAGGTTCCATACAATGCCCCCGAGCATGGCATTTGCTATGCTCGAGGCATCGGCCTGTGCCAGATCTTGCAGAAACGGACGGCCTTCGCTGCCCATACTGCCAACGGTAAATGCAGCAAGAGTTGCTGTTAAGAGTAATCCTAATGTTAAGTCCCAGTAAAAAAGCTCAAAACGCCAGTTCCTGGCAGCAAGCTTTTGTGTATTTGCCCATGATCCCCAGCAAATCATCGTAACGGCAAAGAAAAATATTGCCAGTCCGTAATTGTGTACAAGTATCATATTTTTTTAATTAAAGATTTAAGATTAAAGATTTAAGAAATAAGACAATATCAATTATCCTGGGTATGTTTGTAGAGATCCCAACCCAGATAATTGCCAATGGCTTCTTCAAGAATATTGGCTACATGACCGCGAACCATACCCACGTGGTGTTCAAATCCGTTTTTGCACATGAACTTCATGAGTTTTTGCAGATTTGGTATCTGGCAAACGGCTATCCCTCCATCCATGCCATACGGATCATTGGTAATAATGCCTTCACCGAGGTAAGAGCGTATTACTCCTTTCTGATCATCGGTGGATATCCTGAAATAAGTCATGTCACCGGGTGATACTTTGCCCTTCACGGCACCAAATGTGTCCTCGCTTCCCAGTACAGTGCCCAATACATCGAGGCTTCCTATTTCAATTTCATTCTGGAAGAATGATTTTGGATAGTTGCTGCAGTGAGTGCATACAACTTTGTTACGATCTTCCCCGAAGTTATTGTTCCAGTC
>JAUWBB010000217.1 GCA_030605195.1 Bacteroidota bacterium | reverse complement strand
TTCAGTCCACTTCCCCCTGTATAGATGCAGGTGATCCTGATGCTATTTATAACGATCCGGATGGCAGCCGGAATGACATTGGTGCTTTTCCCTATGTGACCGCGAGTAGTGAGAATGATATATTAAGCTTTGGCTTTGCTGAACAAACCGGGACTGCTACCATTGATGATATAAACCATACGGTGGATATCGAGGTGATCTACACAGCGGATCCTTCAAACCTGGTTGCCACGTTTACCTTGTCAGCCTTTGCTTCCGCCACTGTTAATTCCGTTGATCAGGAAAGTGGTGTGACAGCCAATGATTTTACAAATCCCGTTACATATACAGTAATTGCCGAAAACGGGGCAATGCAGGATTGGGTGGTAACAGTGACCGTTGCAACTTCCCTTAGCAGCGAAAATGATATAATAACGTTCAGTTTTCCTGAACAAACCGGCGAAGCCACAATAAATAATGTAAATCATACAGTAGATATTGAGGTGGAATATGATACTGATGTTACCGCTTTGGTGGCAATCTTTACGATTTCTGATTTGGCAACCATTGCTATTGGGGCAACAACCCAGGTAAGCGGGGTTACGGCCAATGATTTTACAAAACCGGTTACCTATACCGTTACAGCCGAAGACGCCACAACACGGGATTGGGTGGTTACTGTAACCATAGCTGGAGGAACCATTATCTCTGACTTTCCGTATTTTGAGGATTTCGAGAGTGGGAGAGGGGACTGGATTAACATGGGTGCGAATTCTTCCTGGCAACTTGGTACCCCTGCAGATGACACGATAAATGGTGCAGCCTCGGTATCCAATGCCTGGGTGACCAATTTAACGGGAGATTATAATGCAGATGAAATTTCGTATGTTACAGGACCAGTCTTTGATTTCACCAATATTCCTCATCCTCAAATTGAACTTAAAGTCTGGTGGGATGTAGAAGGATTTTACGATGGAGCAAACCTTCAATATAAAGTGGGTGGTGGCGCCTGGAAAACATTGGGCAAATATATAGGTGATGAAAGGTGGTATAATGTTTCATACATTTATTCCATGCAACAGGGCTTTAGTCTCCAGCAGGATGATGCATGCGGCTGGTCAGGCGATGGTGAATGGGGGTACGGAAGTAATGGCTGGTTTAGCGCCTATTATGCCCTCACACAATTAGGCAATCTGCCGGTGGTACGGTTCAGGGTGGTTTTCACGTCCAATTCCGAATACCAGAATGACGGCTTCGCGTTTGATGATATCATTATTTCCAATGATCCGACCGGAATAGATGAAGGTAAAGAATGGTTGTCGGATGTCCGTATTTATCCGAACCCGAACACTGGAATATTCTATCTAACCGGTCGTTTCCAGGAAAAAAATCCCTGATAATTTATATAATCAATATACAGGGTCAAGTTGTTTTTGAAAAGCAGGTTCATATTACAGGATACCTGGAGGAGGAACTGGATTTATCGTACATGCCAAAAGGAATTTATTACCTGAAATTAAGTAGCAAGGATGTAGTTGGGGTTAGGAAATTGATAATTCAGTAGCTCGTCGCTATGCTCCTCGTGTCATTTATTCTCCGCTAGCGGATCACGTCATTCAGTTGTTATTGTGGGTTGGCCCGTCCGTCCGTCCGCCTACCCGTCCGACCGGGTGGTCATCCGGTCGTGAATGAAAGAATTCATTCTTTCGGGCAGGCTTCACGCGGTCCGATGGATAAATTGGAGCATTTTTCAACTCGTCGGACGAACTGAAGTCGTCTGACGAGAAGTTGTTGTAGTAGTTTCTCCTTGTTGAGCGATGGTAGTTGGACAGGTATTCTTCTATAAATTGTTTTTTCTACAATAATCGAACACCTCCGGTGTTCAAATCCGCCTGTCAGTTCCAATCCGTCCGATGGATTTGGGGAAGTTAACGCCAAAGTGCAATCCGTCAGACCGGAAACAGCGGTCGAACGGTTAGCTCACTTTTTTCCAGCCGAATACAATTCGGCTCTACATTAAATGGTTTTTGGTTTACTCGCTCCCACTATCCTTCGCACAATCCCGCTCGTGAGACATTCTGTTCGCAAAACTCACAGAATGGTTATAGTTTTTAGTTCAATTATAATCAAGTATCCGGCAACCAGTATCATTTCTCCCAGTCACCTCAGCTTTAGCCTTAACCTTAACCCAAGCCCCCATTCCTTAACACAGACTCTGCCAGGTCTTTCAGACGCTGGCAGGTCTCTCCAAGTCTCATAGTCACCCCGTCTTTCAGTCTCTAAGTCTCCCTCTCCCCGCGCCAAGCTCTTCGCGTATTGTGCCATCCTTTCCAGACTCTGCCCCGCATTCGCATACTACGGCGGACAGGCAGGTTCTCCGAACTCTGGCAGGTCTCTTGCTCTCTGCTTCTTGCTTCTTACTCTCTGCTCCCCGCGCTCTGCGCCAAGCTCCTTGCTCTTTATATAACGGAATTTAGTCCCAAAAACTTAATTAAAGGATCAAAATCATTATCACGATGCAGGAGAGGCAGATCATTTTCAATGCAAAATGTCCCGATCAACATATCAATTGTTTTCCTCGGAGTAATGCCTTTTTTTCTGAGATACCTGTAATTTTCAGCACTTTTTATGGCAAGTCTTTTTCCACATATCATAAAACACCGTAAATTACCCAATGCCTTTTTCGCCCTGGCAAAATCATCATCATTATGAAATCTCTGTAATACTTCGGCTAAAATAATATCACCAATGATTACAAGGTCCTTCTTAAGAAAAAAATCAAGTTTGTCGGTGTGAGGGTTTTGTGTCCCGTTAAAATAATCAATCCAGACTGATGAATCAACAAATATCATTTGTCCAATCGCGTTTGTTCCAGGTCTCCGGTCCAGGTTAATTTACCGCGCAATTTACGTAAGGAATTCTGTCTTCTCATTCGTATCAGCAATTTCAAAGCCTCCTCAACAACTCCTTTCTTGGTACGAAGCCCGGTTAATTCAATTGCTTCTCTCATCAGGTCATCATTTATAACTATATTTGTTCTCATATTCCGATTTTTAATTTATACACATAAATCAGCCCAAATATACACATAAATTTTATCATTAACAAATTTGAGCGAATTACCCGTTGGACGAATGAAAAAAAATCCCAAAAAAACTTGACATCAATATAATAATGTCGTATATTTGTACGAATAAAATAAAATGAAATAAAAAACGTATATTATTGCAATATTCGTAAAGTCCATGAAAAACATTGATAATCAGAAATTTCAACAAATTATTACTACCGCGAAGGACTTATTCTGGAAATTCGGAATAAAGCGGGTTACCATTGAGGAGATCTGTCTGGAGGCCAGCGTGAGCAAAATGACTTTTTATAAACATTTCAAAAACAAAATGGAATTGATAAAATACCTCATCAACCATATTACAGATAAAACCATGATGCAATATCGTGAAATTATGAATAGTGATATTCCATTTACAGAAAAGGTAATAAAAACACTGGATCTTAAAATGGAACAAACTACGGATATGAGTAACGAATTTTTCAATGATTATGTTCGCTATGCTGATTCGGAAATGATAGACTTATTACAACAAAAGAGAAATGAAATGATGGATTCAATATTGAACGACTATATTGAAGCACAAAAAATGGGAGATATCAGGAAAGATATAAAACCTGAATTTATTCTTTATTTTTTAAATCAGTCTGTGGAAATGATAAAAGACGAACAGTTAGAAAAAATGTATGACAATCCACAAGATATGATCATGGAATTCACCAATTTTTTCTTTTACGGAGTTTTACCAAGAGATGGGAAAAAAGCTAAATAATAATGCGTACTATTTTATTAATCATAATATCAAGTTTAATTTTAATTGGATCCATAACTTTTGGCCAGGACATTGGATTTAAAGGTCAATTACCAATGTGGACAACCATTAATCCCGAAGATCCATTTCAAATGCAAGCAGGAGTACGTTATATTCCTGAATTATCATTTGACAAATCGATTAATAAATCCTACACTTTTGATGGTGAACTTTCAATCAACACATACATATCAAGCTTGTATGTAAATAATTCAATTCAACTTGATGAAAAACTAAAACCATATCGTATTTGGTTACGTTTTTCAACTGATAATCTGGAAATCAGGGCTGGTCTGCAAAAGATCAATTTTGGCTCTGCAATGATATTAAGACCATTAATGTGGTTTGATCAAATTAATCCTCGTGATCCATTGCGATTAACCGATGGCGTTTATGGTATTTTAGGGCGTTACTATTTCATGAATAATGCCAATATCTGGCTTTGGGGACTAATCGGTAATGATAATGTTAAAGGATTTGAATTTTTCCCATCTGCTAAAGACAAACCCGAATTTGGCGGTCGGGTTCAGGTTCCATTTTTATCGGGAGAAATTGCAACAAGTTATCATCATCGCCGATTTGATACCAGAAATACATTCATGGATACATTAACAATCGATTATATCTTTCCTGAGAACCGAATTGCTTTTGATCTTAGAATTGATAATGTAATTGGATTTTGGACTGAAGCAGCACTTATTTATCAAGATTTGAACATATCTGAAAACTATAATAAAACCATAAACATAGGTTTGGATTATACTTTTAATATTGGTAATGGTCTCGGTTTGATGACTGAATTTTTTATCTACGATTATGCTAATGAATTTAAAATTAGTGGTGATGCATCTTCGATTTTAGTAACTTCACTCAATTATCCTATAAATATTATTAGTAATATCAGTCTTATGGCATTTTATTATCCAAAAGAAAAAGCACTTGGAAGTTTCGTAAATTTTTCGTTGACATATGATAAATGGAGCTATTATTTAATAACATTCTTTATACCGGATAAAATGCAATTACCAGGAATAGCTGATGGAACAAATTTATATAATGGTTTCGGATTTCAATTAATGGCTGTTTTTAATCATTAATTAGACTTTTAAACAAAAATCAATCGAAGAAAAAAAGTAACTATTGAAGCTAAGTAATTATGAAAAAAGTACTAAAAATCCCCGCGAACCAGTCCCAAATTGGGGGAGATTAGGAGGGGCAGAAAAATTATAATAAACAAATTTTATAAATTTAAAAGAAGAAATAATGGAACAAAATTCTATCATCACCATTTCCGGTTTGATAAAACGATTTCCTATAGGGAAAAGCCATTTTACAGCCCTGAATGGTATTGATCTCACTTTCGGTAAAGGACAATTTGCCGGTGTTGTAGGGCCAAGTGGTTCAGGAAAAACGACGCTTTTAAATATTATTGGCACATTGGACTCTCCTACTGAAGGAAATGCAAATGTACTTGGCCAGGAAGTTGGTAAACTTTCTACAAAAAAGGCCGCTGTTTTACGCAGGCAACATATGGGTTTTATATTTCAAACCTATAATTTGCTTCCTGTTTATACTGTTTTTGAAAATGTTGAATTTCCGCTGCTTTTGTTAAATATAAGCGGATCAGAACGTAAAAAAGCAGTAATGGATGCACTGGACTGGCTTGGAATAGCAGATAAGGTAAAATCAAGGCCGGCTCAATTATCCGGTGGAGAATGTCAACGTGTTGCTATTGCAAGAGCAATGGTGAAAAAACCTGAATTGGTGTTGGCCGATGAACCAACTGCAAATCTTGATTCAGAAAATTCACATCACATTCTTCAAACCATGGAAAATCTTAATAAAGATTTGCAGACTACGTTCATTT
>JAUWBB010000200.1 GCA_030605195.1 Bacteroidota bacterium | reverse complement strand
CCCTCCCTCAACTCCGCACATAACAAAGATATCATTAATCAATACAATGTCATATGGCGTAAATATAGGCGGATCATGAGATCGCCCCGATAGCCATCGGGGCTAAGTTCAAAAATTTCCCTTATCATATGGATGATTCCGTAGAGATTTAAAAAATCCAAAGTTCAAAATCCAAAATTCAAAATAAATTCCAAACCCCAAATCCCAAATCCCAAGTTCAAAACTATTGCTTTGAAAAGCAGGATTAACTTCTTTTTCCACCAGTTGACTTGTTAATCATGCTGCTCATAATATTAATTATCTCTTCAGCTTCTTTGATGTCATCTTTTAGTTCTTCCGGATCAAGGTAAGTTCCGCTGATAACCCGTAGAAAATATCTTGCTTCTTTTGCCTCCTTTCCGGCAATAGCGAGTTTATTTATAAAGTCCCTTTTGGTTATTGCTCCGTCTGCTTCTTCATAATTGGCGCCTGCTGAAGTTCCGCGAGCTACAAGTTGTCCACGTATTCTGTTACATTCAGGGTAGTTGGGTAGCTTCTTGCAAATCTCAAGTATTCTTTTCCCAAATAACAACAATCGCTCACGTAAGTCGTAGGGTTTTTTCCTTTCTGCCGTGGTTAGTTTTTTGGATTTTAAAGTTGAGATTTATTTTGGATTTTGAACTTTGAACTTTCATATCTACTGTTTTTCAATTAGTTTACAAAGTTATGTTTTTTTCCATCCTCAATGTTAGCTGTTGGATTAGGCAACTTTTTTATGAAAAGCCTTACTCTTCCGGCAAATTGAAATGTTCTTTCTTCTAAGTCATATGTACGTTTGAAATTCGAGTTTTTTGTCATTGGAATTTACCTGCCCTGTTAAATAATTTTGCTTTGCAAAATTTATATTTAACAGGGTGAATAATTTGTTGATTGTAATTTGTGATTTTGTTAATAATAAGTTCCATAATTAAATTGTCATAACGCTAGTGACTTACTATTTTCAGTTTGGCAAACTTCAATAATAATTGCTTTTGTCCGTGGTTTGGAAAAAAAACCGTTGCTTTGATGTTAGGGTGATCCCCTTCCAGTTTGATCACTTTACCAAATCCAAACCTTGGATGTTCAACATCCATTCCGGTTTGAATCAAGCCCGGATCATCTGCTTTAAAGGTCTCGTTATGAACGGTATCTTCAATTGTTTCGCGAATATTTATCAGTTTTTTGTTCCTGACAGCCGGGTCCGGATTGTTTTCGTTTCCGGAATAAAACTTTTTTTGAGGAAATCCATTGAATGATGTTCTTTCCTTATCAAAATTGGGTTTGGATCCATAATTTTCTAATTCCGGATAATCAAGGTATTTTTCATCAATTTCATGGATAAAACGACTTGGATTACACTTTATAAGATTTCCCCATTTAAACCTGTGTTCTGCATAAGTCACTGTAACTTGTTTTTTTGCACGTGTAATGGCTACATAAAATAACCTGCGCTCTTCTTCAATGTCTTTTATATTTCCGGAAGATAAATGTGAAGGGAATAAATCTTTTTCAACTCCTGCAATATAAACATGTTGAAATTCCAATCCTTTGGCAGAGTGTATTGTCATTATGGCGACCTTGTTTTTATCATCTTCTTTTTCCTTATCGGCGTCAGTTAAAAGTGCAACATTTTCCATGTATTCTTCCAGGCTTACAAATTTGCCGGATCTTTCAGGATTTTGGGTGAATTCTTTTATGCCATTTAAAAGCTCCTGAATGTTTTCATACTTGCTGATTTCTTCGGGAGATTTGCCGGTGTATAGATCTTTTAGCAAACCGGTTGAGGAAGCAATTTCAAAAGCCAGGTCATAAGCGTCAATCTTCTTTAGCTTCGATGAAAAATCGACGATTATTTGAGCAAAGGATTGGACCTTGTTCCTTATACCCTTATTCAGTTCCACAGAATATTGGTCTGTTTCTTTAATAATATCCCATATATTTATGTTTTTGGCGTTTGAGTAATTGTTCAGATTATTCAGTGTGGTCTTACCGATACCCCGGGCCGGATAATTTATAATTCTTTTCAATGCTTCCTCATCCTGGTTATTAATAATTAACCGGAAATAGGCCAGTAAGTCTTTTATTTCTTTTCTCTGGTAAAATGAAATGCTGCCATAAATTTTATAGGGAATATTCCTTTTTCGAAGGGACTCTTCAAAGATTCTCGATTGGGCATTAGTCCTGTAAAGGATTGCAAAATCCTGAAATTGCAACTGTTGGGTAAGTTTTGTGTCTAAGATAGAGTTGGAGATTACAAATCCTTCCTCGGTATCTGTCAAAACCCTGATCACTTTAATATTTTCCCCGGCTTTGTTTTTTGACCAGATCGTTTTATGGATCTGGCCCCGGTTTTTTTGGATCAGGCTATTGGCTGCCTCGATGATTTTTTGTGTAGAGCGGTAATTTTGTTCAAGTTTGAAGATGGTATTACCGGGATAATCGTTACGAAAGTTTAAAAGGTTTTCGATCTTGGCGCCTCTGAAAGAGTATATACTCTGTGCATCATCACCAACGACACAAACGTTCTTATGCTTTTCCGCCAATTTGTTAACTATCAGGTACTGGGCAAAATTAGTGTCCTGGTATTCGTCTACAAGTATGTAGCTGAATTTTCCCTGATACTTTTTAAAAACCTCGGGAAAATCACGGAACAGGATATTCGTATTTAAAAGCAAATCATCAAAATCCATTGCTTTTGCCTTAAAACAACGTGCGGCATAAAGCTTATATAGTTCTGAAATCCGTGGAGTCCTGGCTATTTTATCCCGTTCTTTTAATTCCGGATTGTTATCGTATGCCTGTGGGGTTATCAGACTGTTTTTAGCAGCCGAAATCCGGTTTAATACATCATTTGCCTTGTAAACCTGATCATCGAGATCCATATCTTTAATTACCGATTTTATTACATTTTTAGAGTCGGTCTTGTCGTAAATGGTATAGTTTGACGGATAACCGAGATGGTCACTCTCAAATCGCAGGATTTTCGCGAAAATCGAATGAAATGTCCCCATCCACAAAGCCCTTGCTCTTTCAAAACCTACAATTTGTTTTACCCTGTCTTTCATTTCTTTTGCTGCTTTATTGGTAAAAGTCAGGGCGAGAATTGATCCGGCAGGAATATCTTCATTCAGTAAATAAGCAATTCTGTATGTTAATACCCGTGTTTTCCCGGAACCCGGACCGGCAATGACTATAGATGGCCCCTTGTAGTTGACTACAGCTTCCCTCTGGGCTTTATTAAGTTCGTTTAAAAAATCCGGTTTCTGTAACTTCACGGTTTTCAAGTGTCTCTTATTTTGTTATTTGTTATAGGTTAAAAGTTATTAGTTATAACTTTAATACCGAGGGTTTGGGTGTAATTTTCTTTCGAGATCTATTAAATTGAACATATAACGTATAACGTATAACATTTAACTTATAACCAAAAAATACTCCGGTATAACCGTTAATCTTACGGCTAATTTCCAATTTTTTGCCACAGCCAAAATTAAAATATGTTTACCAATTGGTGAGTCGATTACCGGATTTATTTGGCAAAGTTATTAACACTATTGGAATTTATGCATGTCCTGGGTTTTAAAACAGTTAACCCGGAAAATTCATACGAATTTTTCGCTCTTGTGAGCCGACGATTTGCAAAATATTGATATTTAAAGGAGTAGAAAAACGGACAAACATTTTCCATTTCTTAATGAATTGCTCATTTACAAGCATTTTTATTTTTCAAATGTCGGGGTTAACCCTGATATACATAATTGGAATTCATATGATTCCAATTATGTATCGTCATTATTCATGATACCATCATGAATAATTCGGGTTAATATTATCTCATTGAGTTTTTGAAATAATTTATATAATTTGCAAAAACAATATCTTATAATTGTGTTTTTGACTCTTTGGAGTCGGGTGTTTCCACCCGACTGTGTGAAACCGCTAAAAAGATATATTGCTTTTCTCACATTGTCAGTATTAATGTCAGGTGGACCTGAGGCAAACAGGCACCTGACAATATATAATAAAAAGGTATAATAATATCACTGATTTCAAGTTAATAAAATATTGGTGGTACAATATGAAATCCATTTATTCCCGATATAAAGCCTGGTATTTAATTTGTCTTCTCTGCATTGGCCTGAGCTTAACCGGTTTTGCTCAAATAACTTCTCCCCCGGCTGATAATATTAAACCGACAAGCTATATAAACAATCCTTCGCGTACAGATTCTATATATATATTCTGTTCATCAAATGGAGAATCGGATGGAGCCCTTCTGGCCAAACCGCCGGGAGGCACACCGGGTTGGACCTTTGAATGGAAAAAATACAATCCGGATTCACTTAATTTCGATACTGTTTTTTTTTCCGAATCGGGTGTGAGTTCATCGGAGATCAATAATCTTGGATCGGGAGGATACCAGGTTAGGGTAACGGATGGCAATTTACTGGATACTGCTTTTGTTGCTTGGGTATTTATTTGTGATGAACCGTTTGGCAGTATTGACATATATCCTAAATGTGATTATTTATGCTTAAAAGGTTTTGCTTACCCTGATACGTTTAAATACTATGATTTGGATGATAATACCCGGATAATCCTGGAAAATGGAATTACTTTGAGGTGGAGTTCCGATCCTGAATCAACCATACCTTATTCTACGCTTAAGATTGATTTGTGGTGGTGTACCTATGAACCACCTTATGAGAATACATGGTATTATTTATCCGTATCGGATAGTTTTGGCTGCACGAACGAGGCTTCCTTGTTTTATGAGACTATTCATGTAAAGGCCGATTTTGAAGTCGATCCATCCAGCGGGGAAGCGCCCCTCGAGGTTGAATTTACAAATAAGTCTATCAATGCAGTTAAATTTGAATGGACTTTTGAAGAAGAAGATACAACTGCAATTTCAATCCTTGAAGATCCTGAACCATATACATATTACATACCCGGGGATCATTATGAGGTGATTCTGGTTGCCAAAAGTGAGAAGTTATCAGTGGGGGGTGATTGTGTCGACACATTTAAATATCAGTACATTGTGGTTGAGCCCTCCTCGTTGGATATTCCAAATGTGTTTACGCCAAATGAAGACGGGTATAATGATCGCTTTATCGTTTCCGGAAAATCGTTGAGAAGCCTGTATGTCCAGATTTTTAGCCGGACGGGCAAAAAAATTTATGAGTTTTCCGGTCACGATTCAGGCCTGAAGGACTGGGAAGGATGGGATGGTAAAATTAACGGGAAAGCAGATGCAAGTCCCGGCGTATATTATTATATAATACATGCCGTAGGATGGGACGATGAAATGTATAAAGGTAAATTGTACCGGGGGGTGGTGTATTTGTACAGGGAGAAAAGGTAGTCTGGTTTCTGATTCTGGGGCATATGGTTGTTAGTTCATGGCTTGTAGCTTTTATTTAGCAGTAATTCAATTGTAATTTGCTCTCCGCCAGCCCTGTGAAATACTGCTTTGCAGTAAGCCTTCGCCTTTATTTCACAGGGCCAACTGGCGGAGAGCGTAATTAGGCTTCGCCGTTATTATTCGCTTACGCTCATGAGATCGGTTACTCACTTCGTTCGTGAGAACGCTCAGTAGTCATTTGCTTTACGCTGCCCGTCCGAACGGATGAAGCCGTTCATCCTGGCGGGCGCACCTCGCGCTTACCCCGTAAAACACTTTTTACCGGGGTCATTAAAATGATTGGGAAACAAAGCATTCAGTTACTCCCCTGTACCATAGTATCAAGAAGGAAGGCAAATATCTGACATGAATACACCCATTGAAGATTACATCAACTATCGGATTAAAAGAGCTGACGAATCCCTTGAAGAAGCCAGATTACTCGCCAAAAACGAAAGCTGGAACGCTACAATTAACAGATTTAGTCGGCCCGACGGTTGTGTGTTGGAAAACCGTCCGACTCCCGATACCCGATAACTATCGGGTTCGGGATTGCGGTCCGACGGATAAAGGGGGGTATGTATTATGGATTCAGGCGTTTGTTGGGTTAATTAGGGTTTCCTGTTTAATTGTATAAGTGTTTGTAACTTAGTTATTTTGTTAATAATTTCCTGGTGAAATATTTTGATAAATGCAAGTCATTATTCAAATTTGAAAA
>JAUWBB010000392.1 GCA_030605195.1 Bacteroidota bacterium | reverse complement strand
TAAATATTCATTTGCTGAATAAATGCCAAGATAGTTTTCCCCCGGTATATTCATAAAATTTGGCAGACCGGCACCGCTACCAACGAAAAAAGCAGTATAACCTTCTTTTCTGAGGTCATCTATAGTAGCTGTCTTCCCGACAACAAAATTTGTAACGAACTTCACTCCCATTTTCCTGAGGATATCAATTTCGACATCAACAATTTCATTCGGCAACCGGAATTCAGGGATTCCGTATTTAAGGACACCACCAATTTCATGCAAAGCCTCAAAAACGGTAACATCATATCCCATCTTAATCATATCTCCTGCAAAGGCTAATCCTGATGGTCCGGAACCTATGGAAGCAACTTTAATCCCATTTCTTGAGGAAATTTTGGGAACAGATATCTGTCCGCTATTTCTTTCATAGTCAGCAGCAAAACGTTCCATGTTACCAATTGCCACCGGAGGCTTCTTGAGTTTTTGAGTATAAAAACAAGTCTGCTCACACTGAACTTCCTGTGGGCAAACACGGCCACACACACCTGGTAAAGCATTGGTTTCTTTCAGGACTTTCGCAGCATCAAGAAATTCTCCAGTCTCAATTTTTTTTACAAATTCAGGAATATTAATTCCGACGGGGCAACCTTCAATACAAGTTGGGTTTGAACAATCAATACACCTTTGAGCTTCATGTATTGCCTGCTCTTCTGTCAGTCCCTTATTAACTTCTATATAGCTCTTATTCCTGATATCCGGGTCTTCTTCCGGCATATCCAGTCTCTCCATGTTAGTCCTATCCTTAGCCTTTATTTTATTCCGGATTTCAACTCTCCATTCCCGGTCTCTTTCCTTTTTAAGATATGCTAGTAAACTTTCCATCACTTATGCTTTTCTGTATTTTCTCAAAAAATCTTCATAAGCTTTTTCTTCCTGTTTCTTATACGCGTTTAACCTGTTTAACATTTCATCAAAATCTACCTGGTGCGCATCAAATTCAGGTCCGTCAACACAAACAAACCGGGTCTTACCTCCAACAGTAACCCTGCATGCACCGCACATTCCGGTACCATCGACCATTATGGTATTTAAACTTGCCAAAGTGGGTATGTTGTACTTTTTAGTCAGTATGGCTACAAATTTCATCATTATTGCTGGTCCTACCGTGACGGCAAGATCGATTTTTTCTCTCTTGATAATATCTTCCAATCCATCAGTAACCAGTCCCTTCTTTCCATATGAACCGTCATCTGTCATGATCACCACTTCATCCGAAAAATTCCGGATCTGTTCTTCGAGAATGATCAACTCCTTCGTCCTTGCTGCCAGGACCGTAATCACCTTATTTCCTGCTTTTTTAAACGCTTCAACAATGGGCAGCAAGGGGGCAACACCAACCCCGCCACCCGAAGCCAGGATTGTTCCAACTTTTTCAATATGCGTCGGATTGCCAAGAGGACCAACAACATCAGTAATATACTCGCCAACCTCCAGGTTTGCTATTTTTATGGATGATACTCCAACCTTTTGAATAATAATGGTTATGGTTCCCCTTTCAACATCGGCTCCAACAATTGTTAACGGGATACGTTCTCCCTTTTTACCCAACCTGAGAATAATAAAATGCCCTGCCTTACAGCTTTTGGCTATTGCAGGGGCTTCTATTACCAACTTAACAACCAGGTCGGAAAATTGTTCCTTTTCAACAACTTTATTCATTTGATCACATAAAGTATAAAAAAAAATAAAAGTAGTACTTTCCTCTAATGTGTTTAAAAACTCAGGCATGTTTTATAACGTATTTAGTAAGCTTCTGGTATGATCCGGAAATAAAGAAGCTGTTTCAATAGTTTAGTTTTTCAGTATTGTTTTTATGCTTTTGCAGCGCAATTTACGGCCTTTTCAACCCCATCCGGATTCTGTTTCAAGATTTCCTTTGAAAGTGTCAGCTTTAGTCAATTATAACCAAAAAAGTTTTATACTTTTGAATTCATTTTTCGTGCTGTCTTAATTTCTTATGCAAGTATTTAACTTTTCCCGAAGGGATGTCTTTTGCAGGCAAAATTTTTTACTTTCCCGCCTGAATGACGAAGTCGTGCAGGGACGGGCAGTTGGGCGGGTGTCTTTTATCTACTATATGAATAAATACATGTCCATAATCTTGCTAATCATCATCAGTGTATTTAGTCTTCCAAATTGGGCTCAGGAAAAAGATGTGTTTGAAAAAATTTCTACGGAAATAACTGACAATCTCAAATCCTATGAAATATTATATAAACACCTCCATCAAAATCCGGAGCTGTCCTTCATGGAATTTGAAACATCGAAGAGAATGGCTCAGGAACTTTCAGCATTAGGGTTTGAGGTTACTACCAACTTTGGAGGAAATAGTGTTGTGGGTGTTTACAAGAACGGAGAAGGAAATACCCTTCTTCTCAGGACAGATATGGATGCCCTGCCAATTTTGGAAAAAACCGGGTTTATATTTGCCAGCAAAGTAAGAGCAAAAGATAATACAGGTATAGAATTACCGGTTATGCATGCCTGCGGACATGATGTTCATATGACGG
>JAUWBB010000196.1 GCA_030605195.1 Bacteroidota bacterium | reverse complement strand
CATCCATCCACCTACAAGCACAATGGCTGAAAGTGCAGCAAGGTCATTTTCTTCGAGAAAAGCACTGGAATTCAAAAATGTCTCGGAAACAATATCCATTATTTTTTCCCGGTTGTTGATGTTCTCTTCGAGATTTTCAATCGTTTTTTCATCAATAGCATCAAGTATTCCAAGACCATCAGCCATTTTCTTTGCCGCACCCATATAACTGATGGATGCCTGAGTTTGATCATATAAACTGGCAAAACTCAAATCACAAGTATATATACCCAGATTTAAAGCCATGTTTTTGTTTGTTGTATAATTCTGGGCATTATCAACCGAGTTTAATAATTCGGCATCATATTGAGCTCCGGCTGACCTGATGAGCATTGCTGTCTCAAGAGGAGATGGAAGAGAATAGAATATTTTCTTTGCTTTATCAATGTCTTCAAACAACTCCTGGTCAATTTCTGTCATATCCACTGTGATTTCAGTCTCCCTCTGCTTGTCACCTCCTGATCCACAACTTGCTATAAAAAAAGCACTAAACAGAATAGCAAGCAACTTTAAGCTTTTAATTTTAATCCATTTAATATTCATAATTTCAATAGTTTAAAGGTTTGTTCTTCACTGAACTATTATTAATCAAAGTAAAAATAATATTTTTTTTAATAAAAAACATAATCCTTGTAGGATTTTCACATTAATCCAACGAAATGCAAAAATATTCTTCAGGATAATGCGTAGTTATCTTGGAACATTGTAACTTAGAGAGCAAAGCGATCGATCTCATGAGCGCAGCGAATAATATTGGAATGTTGGAACTTTTGAGCGAACTTGAGAGCAAAAACCTCATGAGCGGGATGTGGGAAGGATTGTGGGAGTGAATAATAATGGAATATAAGTTTAAACGTGAAAATTCATCATTAAAGAAATGATAATAACCTTACTTAACTTATTGTAAATCAATATTATTGATAACTGTATGCATTTTCATCAAAGTAGTCATATCTTTGTACTCAGGATTGGCTGGTTTTAGTTGGAGACAAACTGCAGGTGCGGGCGCCAAAAATCGAACTTCCCACTCTTATCATTGTACTCCCTTCTTCAATAGCAATTTTATAATCGCCGGACATACCCATGGAGATTTCCTTAAACTTTTTATCGGTCGGAAAATAATCCTTTTTTAGTTTTTTAAAGTAATCTGCAAGAAATTTAAATTCCATGCGGATAACCTCTTCTTCAGAGGTAAATGTTGCCATTCCCATCAATCCAACGATCCTTGCATTTTTCAGTAATTTGAAATCAGGTGATTCAAGAATTTCCTGAACTTCATTCAAGCTTAGTCCAAATTTGGTTTCTTCCAACGCGATATGAAGCTGAAGCAAACAATTGATTATCCTGTTATGCTTTCCGGCTTCCTTGTCAATGATTTTCAACAACTTAAGGCTGTCGACAGATTGAATCATATTTACAAAAGGCGCAATATATTTAACTTTGTTGGTTTGAAGATGGCCAACCATATGCCACTCAATATCCTCTGGAAGATCCTCTTGTTTCTTAATAAGCTCCTGAACTTTATTTTCACCAAATGTTGTAAAACCACTAAAATAAGCTTCCATGATATCCGAAACAGGTTTGGTTTTGGAAATAGCTACCAGTTTTACAGAACCGGGTATTTCTTTTTGGAGCAGTTTTATGTTCTCAGGAATGTTCATATTTGATTAAAAGATGAAACAAATAAAAGAAATGCAACTATTAAATTATCAAGAGCTGCATTTTTATATCAGGTTAATTGTTATATGTTATACGTTATACGTTATATGTTGTCTATGCCTGAATAACGTTGACTGTTTTTTGATTAATTATAACTAACACAACATAAGCTGCAAACAAATTCAACCGCCTCCCTCTCCCCTCGGCCGGGTACTCCCCGCCTGAATGAATTCATTCGGGCAGGCTCCTTTCCAAGGAGGAGAATTTTGTGTTATTGACCTTATAACAAATAACAATATTAATTTCAAAAGTGAAACCTACAACTCGTAACCCGCCACATGTAATCAGCATCAAGTAATTAACAATAAACTTATAACATTTAACTTATAACATTGAGCCTACTCTAAAAAGTCCATCGCTTTGGAATATTGGAAAAATGGAATATTGGAAACACCCATTATTCCAGCATTCCAAAATTCCATTATGACATTATTCTGTCAAAAATGACTTTTTGGAGTGGACTCAACATTATGTATCTTTCCATCCCAACACACTGATTAGTTGCAAACGAAAAGTATTTATCCGAACATCCTAATCTAAACCATGAATAACCAGTCCACTTCTAAGTTTGGGCTCGAACCAAGTTGTTTTTGGGGGCATAATGTTGCCTGTGTCGGCAATAGTGATTAGTTGGTCGAGCGTTACAGGATAAAGAGCAAAAGCAACTGCCATTTCACCCGAATCAACTCTTTTCTTCAATTCACCTAATCCGCGAATCCCACCAATGAAATCGATTCTATTCGACCTTCTTAAATCGGTAATATTCAAATGCGGCGCCAGTACCTGGTTACTAAGGATGGTAACATCAAGGACACCAACCGGATCATTGTTTTCATATGTTCCCTGTCTGGCTGTCAGGGAATACCATTCACCCTCTAAATACATAGAGAAATTATGCAAAGAGCCGGGTTTGTAAATTTCCCTGCCTTTCTTTTCAATAATAAACCCTTGTTCCAGCCTTTCAATAAATTCGCCGGAGTTCAGCCCATTAAGATCTTTAACAACCCGGTTGTAATCAATAATGGTGAGTTGATCATGCGGAAAAAGGACTACCATGAAATAATTATATTCTTCATCACCCCGGTGATCCGGGTTGTTCTTTTTCTTTTCGTTTCCTACTAATACTGCAGCCGCGGTTCTGTGGTGGCCATCGGCCACATAAGTTGCCGGAATACTAATAAACAATTCCACTATTTTATCAATCATCTGTTTATTATCAATAACCCAAAAATGATGTCCAATCTCATCGTCTGCAACGAAATCATACTCGGGGTCACTGTTACCGACAAACTCTGATACGATATTATCCATTTCCGGTACTGCACGGTAGGTAAAAAAAACAGGTTCAATATTGGCATTGTTAATCCTGACATGCTTCATTCTATCTTCTTCTTTATCCGGTCGAGTTAATTCATGTTTTTTAATCACTCCATTCAAATAATCTTCCACGGCAGCACATCCAACAATACCGTACTGTGTCTTGTTATTCATTGTTTGTGCATATATATATAATTTCTCTTTATCATCCTGTATAAGCCATCCCTTTTTTATGAAATTTTTATAGTTCTCAACTGCTTTGTCATATACAGACTGACTGTGTACATCCACTTCCGGATACAGATCAATTTCGGGCTTTGTAATATGCAAAAGAGAATAAGGGTTCCCAGCCACTTCGTTTCTGGCTTCCTGAGAATTTAGCACATCGTAAGGTCTTGCTGCTATCTCTTTGGCAATTGACTTAATAGGGCGGATTCCTCTGAACGGTTTTAGTATAGCCATCGTTAATTTACTTTAAAAATTGTATCTCCCTTTTCAATGAAATCAACAATTTGATTGGCTGCTGCAATACCGGCATTTATATTTGCTTCAGCCGTTTGAGCCCCCATTTTTTTTGGAGTGAAGTAAACCCGGCCCGGATAATTTGCTTCAATTTTATCTTTGCAATCAGGAGCAATATCTGAAACATATTTAAAGTCATCCCTTTCAGTGAATATTTTCAGTAGTGATTTTTCGCGGACAACTTCTTTCCTGGCTGTATTAACAAGTGTAGCTCCGGCAGGCATAAGATTTAAAAGATCATAATTAATTGATTCTTTGGTTTTTTCATTCGCCGGAATATTAAGGGATACATACTGGCATGTACGGTATAGCTCCTCTGCTGAATCAACAACCTTCACTCCATCCTTTTCAATAACATAGGATTCTATAAAGGGATCATAGGCATAAATATCCATGCCAAATCCTGCGGCAATAGTAGCAACCAGTTTTCCAACATTTCCGTATGCATGGATTCCGAGGGTTTTACCTTTAAGTTCTCTGCCGGGTTTCCCGTCAAAACAATTTCTGGCTATGTATACCATCATACCCAGTGCGAGTTCTGCAACAGCATTGGAATTTTGTCCCGGTGTATTCATAACAACAATTCCTTTTGCCGATGCAGCTTCAAGATCAATATTATCATATCCTGCTCCTGCCCGAACGATAATTTTTAAATTTCTCCCGGCTCTTATTACTTCCTTATCTGCTTTATCGCTGCGAACAATAAGAGCATCAACATTTTCAACCGATTTTACAAGCTCCTCCTGGTTTTCATATTTTTCGAGAAGTATCGACTCATAGCCTGCACGGTCTAAAACTTTTTGAATACCTGTTACTGCATCAGGTGCAAATGGTTTAATAGTAGCTACTAGTACTTTTTTCATTATTGTTTTTTTTATTAATTATGTTTCTGATCTTAACATTCCTTCTGTACCAAACAAAGTATATATACATATCGTTTTGACTAAACTGTATTTTCCTGCCAGCAAGTCTGGAATCCAGTTCGGTTTCTGTAATGTAATTGTCATGTTCATTCTCTTTTGATTTCAGAACAAGGACTAACGAATAACGATTTTTGAAGTATTTTGTGATTTACGATTTTATTATTCCATATTCTTTTGTGCTGTTTCAACACTTTTTACAAATATGTAAATCAATTCATCATTTTCTTTTAATGCGAATTGCAACTTGTCTTCTGTTTAAGCTTTCAGGTCTTCAAATTCCTGCATTACATCAATTAATGCCTCAACACTATCCATTGGGAGGGCATTATAGATAGATGCCCTGCCCCCCCCGACTGACCGGTGTCCTTTAATTCCAACCATACCCTTTTCGGTTGCAAAATCAAGAAAATCTTTTTCAAGTTCAGTATATTCCTTGTTCATGACCCAACACACATTCATGATCGATCTGTTTTTTTCTTCCTTCACTGTAGTGATAAACAATTTGTTCCTCTCAATTTCTTTATAAAGCAAATCTGCTTTTTCACAATTTATTTTGTGAATTGCCGTAACGCCACCGATATCTTTTAGCCATATCAGGGTCTGAAGTGCTGCATAAACAGGTAAACATGGAGGAGTATTGAACATTGAACCTTTTTCGATATGGGTTCGGTAATCAAACATGGTTGGAATAACACGATCCACTTTGCCCAAAATATCGTACTTTACGATAACGAAAGTCAAACCGGCCGGGGCCAGATTCTTTTGAGCCCCACCATAAATAACCGCGTACTTTGAAACATCAACCGGCCGGCTAAAAATATCGGACGACATGTCGGCGATCAGCGGCAGGTTCACATCCATATCTTCTTTTATCTCCGTACCATAGATAGTATTGTTGGTAGTTATATGGAAATAATCTGCATCCGTAGGAATAATAAGATCGCCAGGAATATAAGAATAATTAGCATCTTTCGATGAAGCAACTACAATCACTTCACCAAAATTATGTGCTTCCTTTATAGCTTTGGAAGCCCACGATCCCGTATCCAGGTAAGCCGATTTTGACTTCATAAGATTCATTGGAATCATAGCAAACTGTGTACTGGCACCTCCACCCAGAAAAAGCACGTGATAACCATCCGGGATATTCAGCAACTCTTTGAAAAGTTGCCGAGTCTGGTCCATAACTGAAATAAATTCTTTACTCCGATGGGAAATTTCCATTATTGAGAGTCCTGTTCCTTCGAAATCTTTTACAGCTTTGGCAACATTTTCAATCGTAAATTCAGGTAATATCGAAGGGCCTGCATAAAAATTATGTTTATTCATGGTTAATGTATTAGTTTTTTTTATTTAATGTTTTATAAAGTTGCAAATATTTTTTCAATGATTTGATTTCTTGTATTTTTGTTTTTTCAAACATTGGGATTTAGAAAATTGTAATTTATTTATTCGCAAAAAAAATATTTCAATGGTGTTCATGAGCTCTCCGCCAGGCGGATTGGTTGAGATTTGTTATTTTGCCATAGGCATCACTTCGTGAGTATTTTGGAATTTTCTCATTCACTTCATAAGTTCTGAATTAATAGACAGGCTCTAATTATGTTTAATGTTCTTTAATTCAATAATATAATCTTTTTCAAGGACAGGTATGACCTCCGTTGAATCAGGTGTATGGCAGTATTCAATAACATCATCCAGTCCCTTATCTCTTAGCCGGCTACGTTGAGCGGCCTTATTGATATATCCAACCAAATCGGTTTTTGCCA
>JAUWBB010000078.1 GCA_030605195.1 Bacteroidota bacterium | reverse complement strand
GCAGTACATTACCGATTACCTTGAATGAAATGATATATCATGCCACTTCGGTTGTCAGAGCAGTAAAACGGGCATTAATAATTGTCGATCTGCCCTTTGGCACCTACCAGGGAAATTCGATGGAGGCATTATCATCGGCAATACGGATTATGAAAGAGACAGGAGCTCATGGAGTAAAATTGGAAGGTGGTAAGGGAATTATTGAATCCGTTGCCAGAATTCTTTCAGCCGGAATTCCGGTTATGGGACATCTGGGACTAACACCTCAATCCATTCATAAATTTGGCACATACGTTGTTCGTGCAACAGATGAAGATGAAGCTGACAAATTGATCGAAGATGCACACCTTCTCGAAGAGGTTGGATGTTTTGCCATTGTTTTGGAAAAGATACCTGCAAAACTTGCATCCAAAGTGGCGAAGGAAGTTAAAACGCCGGTCATCGGTATCGGTGCCGGGAAAGATGTAGACGGACAGGTTCTTGTACTACACGATATGCTTGGTATTACACAGGAATTCTCGCCGAGGTTCCTGAGACGCTACCACAACCTTTACCAGGAAATTACAGGAGCCGTAAAAACTTACATCCAGGATGTCAGAAATGCCGATTTCCCTAATGAAAAAGAGCAATACTAACAATAAAGCCTGAACGGTTATTTCCCCCATTGGTTTATTTCGAAAAAACCAAAAAAGGAACGGAAATAGGAGGATATTGTTTTAATGGAAATTCTATACGAAGACAATCACATTATTGCACTGAATAAGAAAGTCTCAGAACTTGTCCAGGGAGATAAAACAGGGGATATTTCCCTGGATATACAAGTAAAAGACTATTTAAAAAAAAAATACCATAAACAGGGAAATGTTTTTCTCGGAGTGGTTCACCGGCTTGACAGACCGGCAAGTGGTGTGTTGTTGTTTGCACGCACAGGCAAAGCACTTACCCGGTTGAACGATTTATTCAGGAATAATGAAATAAATAAAAAATATTGGGCAATCGTAAAAAACAAACCCTCCTCTCGGAGCGGATTGCTAACCCATTATCTGGTCAGGAATCAGGATCAAAACAAATCTTACGCTTATGACAAGCTTGTTCCTAATTCGAAAGAAGCAAGATTGAGGTACGAAATACATGCCAGATCAGACCGGTATTTTTTACTTGAGATAGACCTTTACACCGGAAGACATCATCAGATCAGGTGCCAGCTCTCGAAAATAAATTGCCCGGTAAAAGGGGATTTGAAGTACGGATACGAACGATCAAATACGGATTCAGGAATAAGCCTTCATGCAAGGGAAATCCGGTTTATCCATCCTGTAAAAAAGGAGCCCCTCCATATCATTGCCCCGGTCCCGGATGAGAGATTATGGAAGATATTCGAAGATATGATGGGAAGAACATAGCTTAGCAAATTTACAACGAATTTTTTAACTTCAGTCATCATCTTTTCAAATAATAAAACCAAAATTTTTTACTTTTGCCTGAAAAGTTGAATCTATGAAACGAACATAAAAATTTTAAACAGATGAAACATCCATGATAAGGCTAATTAACACCCAGGGGAATGATTAAATTTTCATTAGTGTAATTAGCGTAATTCGTGGATAAAATTTTAAACAGATGAAACATATCAGATTAATATTCCTGCTACCGGTTCTGTTTTTCTCATGTAAGACCGCCAGGGTACCGGTATCTTCTGGTACGGTTACCTCATATGAGAGGGAGGAATATATCCAAAAATATAAAAACCTTGCTATATCTGAAATGAAAAGAACTGGAATACCCGCGAGCATAACCCTTGCCCAGGGTTTGCTCGAATCCGACAACGGGAACAGTACACTGGCAAAACGCGCAAACAATCATTTTGGAATAAAATGCCATGGTAACTGGAAGGGTAAGCGGATTTTTCATGATGATGACGAAAGAAAGGAGTGTTTTCGAAAATATAACTCTGCAGCAGATTCATACCGCGATCATTCCGATTTCTTGACAGGTACCAGCCGGTATGCTTCTTTATTCAAATTAGAAAAGACCGATTACAGGGCATGGGCTAAAGGTCTTAAAAAGGCGGGTTATGCAACAAACCGGCAGTATGCGAACATGCTTATCAAAATAATTAAGTATAACAGACTTTATACATATGATAAACGCGGGAAAAACAGAGTACGTAAAGAAAAAATTGCAACGGTGCAGAAAAAGATTATTCCTGATACCGATACTGTCGAAAAGCACGAAGCAGAGGAGGATGATTTTATTGTCAGTTTAAGCAAGCAAAGAGTTAGCCAGATAAACATGATCGATTATATAATTGTTAAAAAAGGTGATACGTTTGGAAGCCTGGCTGATGAATTTGATTTGATGTATTGGGAATTATTTAAATACAATGAATTACCGAGAGATGCCACGTTGGCGGAAGGACAAATTTTATTTCTCCAGCCGAAAAGGAACAAAGCCGAACTGGGAAATGAGTTTCACCGGGTAAAAGAATGGGAATCCATTTATGATATTTCGCAGCAGTACGGAATAAAACTGGCAAAACTTTACAAAATGAATCTGATGAAAGAAGGGACTCAGCCAAAGGAAGGGCAAAAATTGTGGCTACGGAAGTTAAAAAATTAACTTCTCATAGGGCTTAAGCAGTAAATAATCTGCTGTCTGTATTCCTGAAAAGGAAATCAATCCGATAATTACAAACCACTTATAAACAATCAGAAAATCAAGAATGCTTTTCAGGAATTCCGGGTCAACAAAATACATTAAGATACCGGCAATAGCCAGTATAACAATAATGGAAGCAGCATAAAAAAGAAGTTCGTAAATCTTTTTTTGTAGAAAAACCTTTTTATCCACTTTCCGGATTATTTTGTCAGTAAAAGCGTCAGGTAAGCTGTATGATGGTTCTTCTTTTAGTGTTTCATCAATCAGTTCGTCCAGCAGGGATGGTTTGCCGGAAAAATCATCAGATTGAAACTCCATGTAATGATGTTTATCCGTATTGTTCATTATGCCAGTTCCCTTTCTTTTAGTATAAATTTAAGTTTTTCCTTTAATAGTTTACGGGCCCGGAACAGATAATTTTTTACCGTTCCTTCCGGAAGACCTGTTATTTCACCGATTTCCTTATAATTAAATTCTTCGAGATGATACAGGGTCAGAACGGTACGGTACACCGGAGATAATTTTTCGATCATTTTATGAATATATTTCTTAAGAGTCTCTTTATTCATCAGGTCTTCAGGGTTCTCTTGTATGATCAAGGCATCGTCGGTAAATAATGACGAATCGTTCAACTCACTCGTTTGATTCTTATGTTTTCTGAGATGATTAATTGCAGTCCGGTATGAGATCGCGGCAATCCAGGTTGAAAGTTTTGAATCAAACCTGAACCCGGGCAGTTTCTCGTAAACTTTCATAAACACATCCTGACAAAGATCCTCCAAATCCTCTTTATTATGGATCATTCGGCCGGCAATATGAACCACCAGTTTCTCATACTGCTTAATCAGCAATCTGAAAGCGTGGGTATTTCCGTCTGATATCTGTTTTATTAGGAGCTTCTCCAGGTCCATATTTTTATATTAGACAAAACCAGGCGTAAAAATGTTGCAAAAAAAAGGCTCATGTTCTTAATTTGAATTAGAAATCCACCTTCTTTGATGGTGGATATGTTCTTTTTTTGTTATACATGATAATAAAAATTGTGCCAAGGGCACTCCTTTGGAGGAATGTTGGAATGTTGGAATAATGCAGGGTTTTTAATATGTTTTTCATCCATTATTCCACAATTCCATTCTTCCATCCTTCCATTATTCAATGCCCAATGGGTGCAATTCAAAGCCACCTTCTTAGAGGGTGGATATTTACTTGTGTGGTTTTTGATCGCTATGCTTCACAAAATAAGGATTATAACACTCAATTAACTATAACAAAACAAAATTGCAACATTTAGTAATTATTAGTTGTCTAATGTAGCAAATAAAACTTAATATTAATCAAAAACCAATTACCGTTATGAGAGAATTTTATAGTCTATTAACAGTCGCGGTTATTTTTTTCGCATTTTACCACATTTTTAAGATTATTTTCGCTTACTTTTTAAAAAGAAAGATCATTAAAAGTGGACATTTTGAAAAAGCAGAGATCCTTGAGCAAAAGGAATTAGCCAGGGAAAATTACGACCGTTCTCCTGCATTAAAATGGGGTTTAGTTGCTCTTTTTGCCGGGTTAGGAGTAGTGTTGTTTGAGGTATTACACCTGGTAACCCCCGGGTTCTTCAATTACAGGACTCCATTTCCCTTTGGTGTGTATCTTATCTTTGTAGCTTTGGGATTTTTAATTTATTATTTCTATATGGTTAAGCGGGAAAAGTAGCTTAAGGTAATATTGGACTTCTCGTCAGACGACTCCAGTTCGTCTGACGAGTTTTTCTTTATTTAGCTTCCTGATCATTCCTTTCTTATACTGTCGGTTCCTTTTTAGTCTACTTCTTTTAGTGAAATTTGTATTTTGATATTGATTGAAATCCCCTCAAAAAATCTTCAATATTCATTCGTTTTTTACCTTCCAACTGCAGGTTGTTTATGTTGATAAATCCTTCGTTAACCGCAATCTTAAGGAAGGTACGCTGATCAGATAGAATTTCGCCGGGATTAAGATCATGGTCAGAAATACTATAATCCGAAGCAAATATTTTTAACGTGTTTTTTTTTCCTGATTCAGATATGATCTCAGTCCAGGCTGTGGGATATGGACTTAAACCACGGATAAAATTAAAAATTTCCACAGGTTCTTTATTCCAATTGATCTTACAGTCTTCTTTATGAATTTTAGGAGCCTTTTTTAAATCCTGCCCCTTCGTCAATAATTTTAATTGATCAATTTTTTTGTATGAATCTCTTGCTATGGCATCAACTGTTTTGCATACCAGTTTTGCACCCTCAATCATTAACTTATCGTGGAGTTCGCCGGCATTTTCATTTTCATCAATTTCAACTTCTTCCTGTAAAATTATTTTACCCGTATCGATATCGTGTTCAATAAAAAAGGTGGTTACGCCGGTTATGTTTTCACCGTTCATAATAACCCGGTTTATCGGAGCTGCCCCGCGATAGTGTGGCAGGAGGGAAGCACGCAAATTAAAAGTGCCATATCGTGGGATTTGCCAGACATCATCGGGCAGTATCCTGAAAGCCACAACGACCTGAAGATCAGGCATTAGATCCTTAAGTTCCTGAATAAATACAGGGTCTTTTAAATTTGCGGGTTGAAGGACTTTTCTTAAATTGTTTTTTTCGGCAAATTGCTTTACAGCCGGTTGCTGGATTTTCAGTCCTCTGCCTGCAGGTTTATCGGGACCGGTTATAACACCAATAATGTTATATTTTTTTTTTAGCAAAGCTTCCAGGCTTTGGACGGCAAAATCCGGAGTCCCCATAAAAACGATTCTCATATCCTTTTTTGTCATGTTTCCTTCGCTTGTTAATCGTTTTCATGGTTGTGGAACAATTCGAGAAAATGCCCCATTTTATCTTTTTTGGTCTTAAGATAAAACTCGTTGTATTTATTGGGTTCAATTTCTATCGGGACACTTCCAACTATTTCAAGACCGTATCCTTCCAACCCGGCTCTTTTTACCGGGTTATTGGTGATTAACCGGATCTTTCCTAATCCCAGTTCTCTTAAAATATTTGCTCCCACACCATAATCCCTTTCGTCCGGAGGAAAGCCGAGTTCGATATTAGCCTGTACAGTATCCTTTCCTTCTTCCTGAAGTCTATAAGCTTTCATTTTATTGAAAAACCCAATTCCCCTTCCTTCCTGGTTCAGGTATACTATTACTCCTGTTCCTTCTTTTTCGATCATTTGCATTGCCTGATGGAGCTGCGGTCCACAGTCACAACGAAGTGATCCGAAAATATCCCCGGTAATACAGGAAGAATGTACGCGTACAAGTACAGGTTCATCCCTTTGCCATTTACCTTTTATTAAAGCTATATGTTCAAGCCCATTCGATTTTTGAAGGAAAGGGATTAAGAAAAATTCTCCGTGTTGCGTTGGCAGTTTAACGGTTACACCCCTTTCTATCAGGCTTTCTTTCTGAAGCCGGTAAGCTATCAGGTCTTTTATGGTAATGATTTTCAGGTTAAACTTTTTAGCAATCTTCATAAGATTTGGCAGTCTTGCCATGGAACCGTCTTCATTCATTATTTCCACCAGGGCGCCACCGGGTTTCAGTCCTGCCAACCGTGTGAGATCGACAGCGGCTTCCGTATGTCCTGCCCTGCGGATTATGCCCCGTGATTTGGCTTTCAGAGGGAAGATATGTCCTGGTCTTCCAAGATCATCAGGTTTGATTGCAGGATCCACCAAAGCCTTAATGGTTAATGCCCGGTCATGCGCTGAAATACCCGTAGTACATTTTTCACTGATCAAATCAACCGACACGGTAAATTGAGTTTCATGGTACGAAGTATTTTTTCCTACCATAAGATCCAGCTCCAGTTCTTCACATCTTTCTTCAGGTAATGAGGCACATATCAAACCCCTTCCATAGGTAGCCATAAAATTAACAATCTCAGGTGTTATCAATTCAGCAGCAAAAATGAAATCACCCTCGTTCTCGCGGTCTTCATCGTCAACAACGATTATGATTTTACCTTTCCTGATATCCTCAATCGCTTCTTCTATGGTATTTAGCACGTAACTATCCTGCGTGTTTACAGAATCGTTATACCTGCTGCCTCTTTGTAGGTTGCCAGACATTTGTTTTTACTCCTGTAATAAATTTAATAAAACCAAAAAGCAGGGCTACATTCATAGCCCAAAAATGCGTAATAAAACGCAAAATTAAAATATGTATTTTAATTTTCCTCAGAAAATAGTCAACAAACGGAAGAATGAACAAAATACATTGAAGAATAAAAAGGGATAAGTAAAAAGTATTTTTAAAAGCAAGGACTAAATTTAAGAAGAAAACAATGAAAAAAAATAACGGACCAAACCACCTCAGTATTTTGTGAGAAAGGAAGCTAAAGGCTAATCCTCTAAACGGTGGCCAGAGCAGGTGAAAAAAGAGTTTAAAATTCTGGAAATCACCGGTTGCAATTCTTGTTTTTCTTCTGAGCTCCTCCCCAAGATCGTTGGAAACATCTTCGTATACTTTAGCGTTTAAATTGTTAATAGCCTTTTTTCCCTTTTGCAGAACTTTCATATTAATATAGAAATCATCAACCAGCAAGTTGTCCGGTACGGGCAGATACAATTCACGTCTGATCGCGTAACAACCTCCCATAGGTCCCATCATGGTTCCCCAGATTTTCCCTTCCAGGTTTTTGGTTTTAACCTCCATCGAGATATATGCCTTTTCCTGTATCGATATTCCGTCTTTTTTCAAACCCCTGTTTATCATATTGGTGTCAACCAGTCCTGTTTCCTGATCCCTGAACATTGTAACTAGCTCAGGTATAGTGTTCTCATCAAATAAAACATTAGCGTCCGTTAGAATAAATATCTCTCCTTTTGCCTGGTCCGCGATCCGGTTAATTACGTTGGCTTTACCAATTCGTTCCTTAAAGATATGAACAGAGAGGTTTTTATGTTTCTTTGAAAGCTCAGTCAATATGTTGTTTGTCTGGTCAGAAGAACCATCAGATCCAACAAAAATCCCGAATTCTCCTTTTGGATAGCTGGTCGAAAAAACACTTTCAATTTTTTGTCGTATTACTTTTTCTTCGTTGTAGACGGCCATCAGAATGGAAACGGTTGGATAGAAAGAATATCCGGTTTCTGAAACTTTTCTTTTTGGTTTAAGCCGGTAAATAATTTTCAGTAAAAATGGATAGAGGATATAGGAATGAAATAGCAGGAAAATTGACGTCCAAAATAGAGTTTTACTGATCATCCGGAAGAGACTTATAAAATGTTAATAGCTTTGACGTGATTGCTAAATTATCAAATTTTTCCTGAATTAACTTTTGGGCTTCCGTGCTTATCCGGCTACGAAGCTTGTTATCCCGGATCAATCGTTCTATTTGAGATATAAACTCCTGGCTGTTATCAGCGAAAATAATATTTTTTTCATGAGTTGCCGGAATACCCTCAATACCAGTAGAAGTTGATATGATAACCTTTCCCAGAGCCATTCCTTCAATAATTTTTACACGGATACCACTGCCGGAAAATAATGGAACAACCATAATGGTCTTGTTGTTCATGAACAGGTAGGCATTCTTAACTTCTCCTGCAAAAACAATCTGTTTCCGGTTGATCTTTTTCACCAGCCAGGAGGGTGCATTTCTTCCCCCCACATAAAACTCGAGTTTTGGATGGTTACGCTTCAAGTTCATCCAAACCTTATCCAGGAACCATATCAGACCTTCCTGGTTGGGTATCCAGTCCAATGCTCCGAGGAAAAAGAGTGATGGGAATGTTTGATTATTTGGGTTTTTTTCAAGGTTTGTAAAATCCATTCCAAACGGGGCACAAAACATGGGCTTTTCAGTACCCAGATTTTTGAACATTTCAAGGTCATTGGGAGTAATAGGTATAATTGCATCGTACTGATTCAGGCTTTTTAGTTCAAAATTCCTTAGTCTCCGGTAGATTATTTTCGCGAAAAACTTTTTTACGCCGGGTTTAAATTGATTGACTATGCCTTCCCATATTTTGAATTCAACATTATGAGCCCTCATAACAATTTTCGCTCCGGAATACATACGGATTACAGGAACATAAAATGCCAGTGCCAAACCTTCCAACTGGATAATATCGAAATCCTGTTTTTCAAGGATCTTACGGATCACATCACTGAATTTCTTTGATTTAAACCTGACAAGGTTATAGGGAAGATTAGAGAACAGAAAGTTGATAAAAGCCTTTATGTAAGAAATATTCGTATTTATATTGAATGGAATAAACCGGGCGGTCTTTTTAAGATTTTCAGGCAAGTTCCTGGTATTGTTAAAATGTTTGAACGTATTCATAGCCAGAACAGTGACTTCCTGGTTTAATTCAGAAAACCCCTTTGTAAGATTAAATGTAGCCCGGGAACCTCCGTCTTTGGGTGGGTAAGGAAATTTATTGGCAATTTGAAGGATCCTCATGTTTTATATCCCCCCGTACTGTTCAGAATCTTCTACATTAATTTTAAAGAGTTTCTTGAAAAAGTTGATGTATGTTTCAACGTTGAGGATAGCTGAATCGACGGTTGCTTTATATGTAAGAAAAGCTCCAATGGGTAAAAGAATAAGTGACGAAAACCACATACCGGCGAATGATGCGACAACAACTTCACGAACGAATTTCTCGCCCGACAGGGAGATGATGTAATAAATAATAAAGAATATGACCGAAATTACCATAGGTGTACCGAGTCCGCCTTTACGAATAATAGCCCCCAGTGGTGCACCAATAAAAAAGAAAATGAAACAGGCAAATGACAAGGTGAGTTTCCTGTGCCACTCAATTTGATACCGGCGTATTCTTTTTGCCCTGTAAATCAGGTTGTGTGTTGAGCTGGATATATAATTTTTTGTACTCCTGGCTTTAACAAGAGCCTTTTCAATGGCGGTTTCTTTTTCGGATAAAGTGAGTTCCTCAAAAACCCTTTCAGGATCAAAGATGGCTACCTCTGATGAATCATTTACTTTTGTAGTGTCCGGTCTTCTCTTTAACCTATAATTAACCAACAAATGTGATTTGAACAACGCGTTAGTGAAAAGTTCTTTTCTGTCTTCCAAATCGTGACTAAGAGAATCTGAGAAGTGGGATAGTTGCTGCATATTAAGCATGGCATATTGATTCTTAAACAAATCTTCATCTGTCCGGCTTAGTCCAAAATCTCTTAATTCAAAAATCAACTCCTGTTCTTCAAATACATCCCGGCGGTGAGGATATGTCTTAACAGCCCTTCTCCTCTTTTTTTTATCCTCGTCAATTACCTCATTATATGAGTAACCATGGTAAAGGGTAAAGATCAGTTTTGTTGTATCAAGGGTCATTTTCATATAACCCGAATCAGCATAGATAACCGAAATATTACCTGCTTCTTCACTGTGATCATATATCAGGATTTTGCGCAACAAATTTGTTCTGGGTTCTTTATCGGCAATCTTTATACT
>JAUWBB010000309.1 GCA_030605195.1 Bacteroidota bacterium | reverse complement strand
TTTCATGACAAGCCTGAAAAAAAACCGCTTCGCTGGATATAGACAACATCCAATTTGAACAACATGTTGGTAAGTTTGACTTTTTAAGAGCCTAAATCCAGTTGCCATTGTGTTATAATTGTTTGATTGTTATTTACTTTTTTGTCGACTATTAACTAATTATTTATGAAACCTGAAAATTAAGGTTTTTTTTAAGGCTTTACCAATTTGTGCTTCCACTTTTTTTACCGATATTACAAGCTCTAATAAACTTCATTTCCTGTCATTCGTAAATATCTTTTTTTTCCCGTGTATATCCGTGTTATCTGTGTCATCCGTGTTCTATATAATTGGTTTTCTTCTACAAAAACCCAGGGTTTGGAACAGGTATCCTGGCTCCTGTTTCCTTAAGCCACTGTTCTAACACAGTATTCATTTCCTCCACTTTCCCGGGCAGGGAATCTGAAAGATCAGTGGTTTCAGACAAGTCATTCCTGAGGTCAAACAATTCGAAGAGTTTGCCATCATACCTTTTTATCAGCTTGTAATCACCTTCTCTGATAATGCTGTAAGGAAAGATTTGGCCACGGTAATGCGGGAAATGCCAGTATATGGCATCCCTCTCAAATCTCCCTTTTTGCTTGAATAATGGTGCAATATCTTTTCCATCGATCTCCCGGTCATCCGGTATTGGAATACCTGCAACACGGCAGAGAGTAGGGAAAAAGTCAACAGAAGTTACAGGTACATCGCATACCGTTCCGGCTTCAATCTCATGGGGCCAGTGAACGATCATAGGTTCGCGTATCCCTCCTTCATAAGGGAATCCTTTCCCGATACGTAAGGGCTCGTTGGATGTAACCGGTACCAGTCCACCATTGTCAGAGAAAAAGATAACAATGGTATTTTCCTGTAAATTCAGCTCTTCGAGAGTAACCATGATCTTACCAAGGGCTTCATCCACACTTTGTATCATGGCTGCATATTTTGCATTTTTCTGGTCTCCATCCGGTTCTTTACTTTTATACTTTTCAACGATTTCCTGTTTTGCCTGGATTGGGGTATGCACGGCATAGTGCCACAGATTCAGAAAAAAGGTTGTATCCTTATGTTCTTTAATAAACCTGACAGCTTCATCCGTTTCCCGGTCGGTAAGGTACTCCCCTTCCTTTCTGGGAGGGAGGGTTGAAATTCCAGTACGTTTGTTATTCCGGTAATACGGATCGAAATATAAAGGAGGCTGACCTATATCAGTACCACCGTAATTGTAATCGAAACCCTGTTTTTCAGGAAACCAATTTTCAGGCCCCAGGTGCCATTTCCCAATATGACAGGTTATATAACCTCTTGTTTTTAAGGCCTCAGCAAGGGTGATTTCCTCCAGGTCCATCCAGTAAGGATTTGGAGGGCACAATACTTTCCTGTCAGCTCCCCCGACATACTTACTGGGATGTTGCCCTTTTTCAGCAGCTATTCCGGCATCCGGATCAAGAAAATGAATCCAGTCGGTTAATCCAAGACGTGCCGGATAACGGCCTGTCATTATGGATGCCCTGGTCGGTGAGCATACTGCACAAGCAGCATAGGCGTTTGTAAAAACCATTCCTCCACTTGCCAGTTTGTCAATGTTTGGTGTTTCATAGAATTGACTGCCCATGTATCCAACATCCTTCCAACCCAGATCATCAACCAGGATAAAAATAATGTTGGGTCTATCAAAATCATTTTGGGGGTTACTATGCTTACAAGCGGATAACACAAGGATTGTAATAGTTGCACCTAATCCAATTTTACTGATAATACTGTTAATTTCCATATTGATAAATTATTCAACAATTATTGCATCCACAAACAGACAGGTTTGGGTATAATATTAACTTCAGCCACGAATTTTGAACATGAAATACCAGAAAAATTCATTTCCGTCATTCTTCCAAAGGAATGCCTATGGCACAACACTCCCCTGTAGAAATAGCTCCTGCATCGCATTTTACCCCGTAGGATAAATCAATAAATCCAACGGGGTGAACAGGGCAAGCATTATTCCATCATTCCACTTTCCACTATTACTCGCTCCCACTGTCCTTCGCTCAAACCTGCTCGTGAGACATTCTGTTCGCTTTACTCACAGAATGATTCCACCATTCCATCTAATACCTACTCATCTTCCGGATGAACTTTATTTCTTCAGTATAGAAATCCAAACATCCATAAAGGAATTTTCTTTCCTACACCAAGTTCAATCTCGTCCGCGATAACATATGCATTATCAATCCCCTGAATCTGACTAAAATCTTTATTCCGACCTCCTAACTCAAAAATGTATTGTCCGTCGATCATAAAGTCTCCTTTGGGAGGATACGTCACCTGATGGTTGTTTTTCAATTGATTATAAAAAAAAGTTTCTCTTAGATTTCCAGTTTCCGTCAAAGCCGGAGAAATAGCATATGCCAGGTTTGTATTGTTAAGATAAATTTTATCCGGTTTGCGTAAAAGCACATTCCCAACGGCTTCTTTCTGCAATAAATTAATCACTTCAGCTTTATCAAGATAATAAAGGTATTTTAGCAGAGTCCGATGGTCAGTTATGCTGATGTTTTCTCTTAATTTGCTAAGATTCGGTGTATAAGGTGATGAAGTAGCAATTACAGAAAGCAATCTTTTTAACTTAAATATATTATCAAATGTAATATCCACTACTGAAGGTAAATCGCTTTCAAGAATTAATGCAAGAATATCAATTATTCGTCTGTAATAATTTAAAGGATCTTCCTGATAAAAAGGGAAATAACCAATCTGAATATAATCTCTAAAATGTTTTAAGATTTTTGTTTTGTCTATTAAATCATTTGCTATAATAGTATGATTTAGTACTATCTCTTTCAGTGTAAGCTCACCGAAAGTTAAAATTTCATTAAACTCAAGGTATTCCCGGAAAGAAAGACCATTTAAAACATAAGTACTTCTTCTCCGGCTTAAATCTCCATGCCCATGATAAAGTTCCAGAGTTGAAGAACCTGTATAAACAATTTTTAACCCTGGATACCTGTCATAAATAATTTTTATTTCTTTTGACCAATCAGATTCCTTATATTTAGGGGTATATCTATGAACCTCATCTATAAATAATTGAACTCCTCCATATTTTATAAAAGTTTCAGCAAGTTCTACCAGTGAATTTTTAAAAAAAAAGGGATCATCAAGAGAGATATACAAACCTGTTTGAGGATTAGCCCCGAATTGTTTTTTAATCTGTTGTAGCAACAAGGTAGTTTTTCCTACTCCTCTTGCCCCTCTTATTTCTATTAAACGAGCATTCCAGTTAATTATATTGACCAGGCTGCGTTCAAAATGTATTGCTACTTTCTTTACCAGGTTATTACTTATTTGAAATAACTCTTCCATAAAATCAATAATTTTCTTGTATTATATCACACAAATATAATACATTTTATTGTATCTTATTACATTATTAATAAGTAACGTGAGTTCGAGATAAGGTTTATATGCTAAAATGTTGAATATTTAGGTCTAATTCAGATTAATCATAAAAATGGAAGAATGCCCGCCCATACCGAACGGTACGTTCGGGCGGGGAATATTGGAAGAAAAACATCGTAAACAACCATTCATCATTCCATTATTTCACTATTCCAAACAATATGGATGTTGTAATATGTTGTTCTTCAAATATTTAACTATTGATCTTAAACCGAATTGACGTTAAGTAATTATATGTATCCCATTACAATTAATGCAAAAATAAAATTTTACTTATTTATTTAACCTTTATTATTCATAAACTATAGATTAAAAAAATATCAATAGCCCCGTCCTTTAGGGCGGGGAACAAATTTAGCCTATTTATTCCTCCACAAAATTTGGAGAATTTTGTAAATTTGAAAATAAAATTCTCCAAATTTTGAGGGGGGGGAAGCCGGTTTCTTTTCAACTACATTAATCACAAAAAGTTTATGAACTAAACGAAGTGATCTCACGAACAAAGTGAGTAACCGATCTCACGTAAGTAATTAATCAGGTTAAGTTACTATCCAAAAACTAGACCATCGGTCTTGGATTCCTGCCCGACTGACGCCTGTTAGGC
>JAUWBB010000043.1 GCA_030605195.1 Bacteroidota bacterium | reverse complement strand
TGATAGGGGTACGGGGGTGTTTGGAAATATGAAGGATGAAAGATGAATGATAAAATACAAAGGTTCTTGGTACTGGGTGCTGGTTTTTCTCGGTTACTAACACAAAATTCTCCTCATTGGAAAGGAGCCTGCCCGAAAGAATGAATTCTTTCATTCAGGCGGGGAGTACCCGACCGAAGGGAGGGGGAGGTTGTTGATTCAAAGTTTTCGGTACCGGTTCTCGATTTCAGCCGAATGAAATTCGGCTCTATTGAGGTTGGTTCCTAGTTCCAGGTTTCAGGTTGCATGAATCGTATTTCAGATAGAGAGTTGCTGATTTTTTCTTGATATTGACCTGCCAGCGTTTATTGCTAAATGATCTGCCACACTTCCCTGAGATCGCATTATCATTCAGATTTCACCAGATTATGCCACTATGCAGAAAACCTGGCAGTGTCTGGTTTTAATAAAAATCATTCGTCAGACGGCTTGACTCTAATGATTCAGAAAAGAATACCGGCACAACTGTCATTCCTCACTAAAGAGATATCGCTCTATGGATAGGAAGGGACATGCCTTCACAATTCTATATATTAATAACTCGTAGCCTGATCTGTAGTCGGGCTACGAGAGAAAATCGTCGTACCCTGACGTTACCTCGTGCTCCGACTTCAGTTCGGAGTACGAGTAACAAATCTGAATTGTAAAATTTTTAGTCAATACACGAACTGAAGTCGTATCATGACGAGCGTTCAATAATTAGGTGCTGGATTATTGTGCCGAAGGAAGCGGCCAACTACTAATCAGTATGAAAAATATAAACCCTATTGGATTATTTGACGATAATTTTTTAATGGAAAAGCTTACCAAACTTGGTGATCCACTTCAAAAACTCAATGATTATATTGACTGGAAAATATTCAATGAAACACTTGATGCAGCAGGTGTATTTGCTAACGAAGGAAAAATGGTGGATGTCCGCCAGGCGGATGGAAGCACCACGCCAACACGATACCAGTGAAGAAAATAAGCATATAAAAGAAACCGGAACAGCCCCGGAGAAATGGAAGGAAAAGCCACACAAACTTTGCCAAAAAGATATTGATGCCCGGTGGACAAAGAAAAACAATCCTCTCGCGATAGATAAAGAAAGGTCATCATTTAAAGAAAAGTTTGAATACGCGATAAGAATTTCTATGATGGAACTCTTTCTTTGCACTCTTTGAAATATTATGCTGAGTCGTATATACAAGAATTCATTAAGTGATTACCTTAATTATGTCAAGTAAGATTTATTTTAAATGAAGATATGATATTTTCTAATATTCTTACAGTTGACGACATGGTTTAATTTAATCTAATAAATTAATGCAATGAAAAAATTATCTATCTATCTATCTGCTGTTAGCAATTAATGTAGCAGCACAGGTTACCTCCAATATCTATTCAGAGAAATCAAAGGTCTTTGATTTATATCCACAGTTCGATAAACTTCGCACTTCGGCCCCCGAAATAATAATGCCTGGTTTTGATATTACCCGTCTTCTTGAAGAAGACGAAGCGGTAAAAGGCAAGGATGTGCCATACCGTTTTGGTAAAGGGTTTGATGTAAACTATTCACTTGCTGACGGCAAATGAACAAAAGTTGACAGCGGAAGGGTCTGGCTGATGAAAGTCACTTCACCCGGGGCATATTCCATAAATTTTATTTCTAATGGAAAACTTCAGGTCGAGCAGCTGGTTATAAGCCATTAACATAAATACTATCTAAAAAGCCTGCATTTAAAAAAATGCAGGCTTTTTTATTGATATGATGTCAGGTGTTCCCAGGGTTGATCTGAACTATCAATCCTTCGCTATCCCGAATTTGATTTTAAATCCGAAAGAGACCGTATTGATCACATCTTTTCCTTCTGTCAGGGTTATCATCGGCAAGTATTCTCCCAGAATATACAAATCAGGAAACCGGGTAAACGGATTGCAACGAATACCCAGCGGAATGTTCAGACTCATCCATTGGTCTTCCCAATTAAGGTCCGATAAGAGCGGAGCTCCAATACCAAGGCCTCCATATAACCTGAACGGCTCGTTTTGTAACAGATCAATAAAAAAATAACCCTGAACAACGCCGTTCTGGTTATAGGTCCAGCCCGCGCGTTTGAACGAGGTTGTACTTACCCGGATTTCATACATTTTTGAAATAGCGGGATTGGTTGAAAGCGATATCATATTCCCGTCATAGTAGTACCCGGCAGCAATTTGTGCATTAGTACAAGTTGAATAAATTGCCAGCAAAGAGAGGATTAAAAAGGCTGTTCTTTTCATTATAATAATTTTATTTGGTTTTGATAATAAAGATTCCGTCGTTGGTACAAAGCCAGATATTGTTTTCGTTATCCACCTTCATATTATAAGCAAAAATATCCGGGAAATCCAGACCCGTGTTATGCCATTCCTTGCCATCAAAAAATCGTAGTCTTTTTCCAGTGTAACCCCCAAAGCCCCATAAATAACCATGATTATCCACTGCTATCTGAAACGTTTTCCCGTCGTATCGAATCAACCCGCCAAGCTGATGTGCTGCGGAAGAAAACCAGACAATGTTGTTGTTGTCGACCAGTACTTCGGAAATCAGATCACGCGGAAACCCTGAATTTTCCTTGTTGAAAAACTTCAGGTCACTCTGGTCATAACACACCAGTCCTTTGTCTTTGGTACCTACCCAGACATTACCATTTTTGTCAACGGCAATATCCCATATTGCTGAACCAATGTTTATGCTTTCCGTTTTATTGCCTGAATAATGGATTAGCTTGCTTTCTCCTGCTATCCAGGCACCATGTTTTTCATCAAAGGAAACGGTTCCGATTTTCTCTCCGGAAAATAAATGGTCAGCCAACCTTATGTTATAATCCTGAAGACTTACCTTTTCCTTTTCACAGGAAAAAAAAAGTAAAAGAAACAGAATGGATAAAAACCATGGTTTCCTCATGAGATGGAGTTTTATGTATAAGATGTAAAAAGTATGAAAATGGTTGCGTAGAATAAACTCGTCAGACGAGTTATTGTTTATTTATCCGCCAGATAATTGTGACAAAGGTAGCGATTATTACCTGATTTATCTCTAAAAGCTTGCCCCGTGAAATACACTTCGTTTTGAAAAATTTCACAGGGCTGGCGGAGAGTAACCGTTCTCACGATTTATACTGTAGCATCTAGCCGAATACAATTCGGCTCTACATTAAATGGTTTTTGGTTTTTAGATCAATTATAATCAAGTATCCAGCAACCAGCATCATCTCTCAGTCACCTTAGCCTTCAATACACAATCCCCAATTGTCAATCCCCAATTACTCTCTATATTCATTATTCGATATTCATTATTCTCCTCCCATACCCTCCTCCGCCGGGAGTTTTAATAACAAGTTTATCACCTGCCTCAAGCCGGCAACCATCAACACTTCCCAATTCTTTCTTTATGCCGTCTTGTTTTATAACATATTGTTCTCCAGGCTTTCCGGGCTCTCCACCTTCCAAACCAAATGGTACTTCCTTTCGGTGTTGTGTCAGTACTGACAAAAAAACAGGTTCGCTAAATGTAAGTTCACGAATAACACCATTCCCTCCATTAAATTGTCCTGCACCTCCTGAGTCTTCCCTGATTTCGAACCGGTCAACCCTAACCGGATAGCGGTGCTCAATAATTTCAGGGTCGGTCATTCTGGTATTGGTCATATGATGATGAACTGCACTCGCCCCGTGAAATCCCTTACCGGCACCACATCCTCCACAGATTGTTTCATAATAGCTGAAACGATCATTCCCAAACATGACATTATTCATGGTTCCCTGACTGCAGGCCGAAATCCCGAAGGCTTTGATCAATGTATCGGTAAGTCGCTGGCTAACTTCTACATTTCCACCTACAATCGCCGGACATTTATAAGGATCGTCAGGAAAACGCGGGTTAAGCAGGCTTTCCGGAATAATCAGTTTAACCGGTTCCAAAATTCCATCATTCAGTGGAATAATGTCCCGGATCAGCAAACGGAGAACATATATAACCACTCCGTTTACAATGGCAACGGTAGCATTCATGTTTCCATGGTGAACAGGATCGGTACCGGTGAAGTCGAATGTGCATGATCTATCCTCAACCATAATGCTTACACGCAACGCAGTTCCATCATCAAGGAATTCTTCTGCTTCATAGATACCATTTGGAATTTCCGACAGGGTATCTGCCATTTTCCGTGACGCATGTTCCTTTAATAAATCCATGTAGGATTGAACATTTTCAAAACCAAAATTCTTTACGAGTTTCTGAAGGGCTAATTCACCATTCCGGTTAGCCGCCAGGGCAGCATTTAAATCAGCCAAATTTTCATCAACCGACCTGCTTGGAAAGGGTGATTTTTCCAATATTTCGCGCATACCTTCCCAATCCACTATTCTGTTCCAAACCAAATAGAACGGTTTTATTATAACACCTTCTTCGGCAAGGTTTTGTGCGTCCGGCGGCATAGATGCCGGTACTTTCCCTCCAATCTCAGCGTGGTGGGCCCGGTTTACTACATAACCTATGAGTTGTTCAAATTCGGTGTAAACCGGTGTAACCAGGGTAAGATCAGGCAAATGTGAACCTCCATAACCCGGGTGATTGGTCACAACCGTATCGCCAGGTTTCATTGGAAAACTTTCAGTTAATGCCCTTACACAAACACCCAAACTTCCCAAATGAACAGGAATATGTGGCGCGTTGGCAACAAGTTCCCCACTGGCATTTAATACAGCACATGAAAAGTCAAGCCTTTCTTTCACATTCACTGACAATGAGGTCCTCTGCAGCATTGTACCCATGTTCTCTGCAATGGACATAAACCGGTTGGCAAATAATTCGAGCTCAACTTCTTGTGTTTGGTCTTCAGCCGGTTTTTTTTTCGAAGATTCGATCTTAAAAGGAGCAATCCTTGTTAAAATAGCGGTATTCAATGGATCAATCTGCATTTTCCATCCATCATCCACAACAGCCGTGCTGTGCTCATCAAGGATCAGGGCAAAACCTTTAATTTCTGCGCCAATGTCCAGCTTTTTCCTTATGAATACCGGTATGTCAAGCCATTGGCCTTTACTATACGACCGGATAAAATGGGAAGGAGCAGGTTGATAAGACTTTACAGGCGGTTTCTTTTCCACCACCTGTTCCTTTATTGTTGAGGCAATAACCCGTAGCGACTCCACCTCTATTTCGGTATGGTCAGACCAGTGCCCATATATGCTTTCATATTTGTCCCTGAAATCTGTTAATACCTGAATTTTACTTATGAATGGTACTTCCAGACTGGTATCCTGCCCTTGGAATCTCAGGTAAGCCATTCTTTTTCTGATCTCTATTTCATCTTTCTTAAAGCCTTCTTTTATAACCTTTTCAACCGCGTTTTTTTCTAATTCATTAAACGTATCGATCAAATTACCGGAGACTTTATCGAAAGATTTCAGAAGCTGAATTTCAGAAAATCGTTCTACCTTTGCATTCGCAATTCCATAGGCGCTTAATAAACCGGCATCTTTTGGGATTAAGACAATTTTCATATTAAGCAATTCTGCAATAGCTGTGGCATGCAATCCTCCTGCACCACCAAAAGCCACTAATGCATACTGGCGTGGATCGTAACCCTTTGATAATGAAATTTTTTTAATTGCACCGGCCATTACCTCATTAGCTATCCGGAGAAACCCTTGCAATACCTCCTCCATCGTTCGCTTTTGTCCGGCTTTTTGTTCAATTTCCCGGATCAATTCTGTTAGTCTTCTCTCAGAATCTGAAACTGATACAGGAATTCCAAACTGACCGGTATCCAATCTTCCTAATAACAGATTTACGTCGGTAATTGTAAGGGGGCCTCCTGCTCCATAGCATGCCGGTCCAGGAAATGCGCCGGCACTGACAGTACCAACACACAGCTTATATCCATCGAAATAACAAATCGATCCTCCCCCGGCAGCAACCGTTTCAATTGCAAGAGCCGCACTGAAAATATGTGCATTTCCTATTTCAAGTTCAAACTTATATTCATATTCATTACCAAACCTCGCGACATCAGTACTTGTTCCTCCCATATCAAATGTGATCAGATGATGATATCCGGATTGGATTCCAATTGTAGCAGCTCCGACCACGCCCCCTGCCGGTCCGCTCAATAAGCTTTCCTTTGGTTGAAATTCCTGATATCTCATTAACCCCCCTGCACTTGTCATGATGTGGAATGATCCCTCTTTTAATTTACCGGTAACGTTTTGCAGATAAAAACAAATAACAGGAAGAAGGCAGGCATTTACAACCGTTGTCTCAGCCCGTTGAAGAAACTTGATCAGTGATGATAACTCCGAAGAAACAGATATGCTTTTGAAACCTAATTCCAATAAAAAATGTTTCAGTTCCAGTTCATGTCCGGGATTTTTATAAGCATTCATAAATGCAATGGCTGCCGTTTCGATGCCGCGGTTTAAAACATCAAGTGCTTTGGTTTTAAGAGAAGTTGTCTCTATCGGTTTGATAATATTTCCAAGTGTGTCAACACGCTCTTCAACTTCTATAATATGCCTGCAAAGCGGGGAAGGTTTTACAACATTGATGGCAAAAATGTCAGGGCGCTGCTGAGTGCCGATCGCCAAAACATCTCCGTAACCCTTCGTAACAAAAAAAACAATTTCCGCCCCTTTATTTTCAAGCAAAGCATTTGTACCCTTGGTTGATCCTAATTTCATTTTTATTTTCGGAAGTGGTTCTCCAAGCCTGGTTTGAGTTATCAACCTGGTACCTAAAATGGGGGCTTCCTCGTTCGAAGTAATCTCAAAGGTCGTGAGAAGTCCCACTAAATTTTCAGGGATTGGATTACGTAAAGTTAGTATTTGGTTGCCAATATTATATGAATGAATCTTAATAACAGGATGATCTTGATTCAATATCTTAAATTCAAAATCAGGCAGGATATCTTTTTCCAGTTCCCAATTTTCATTAATTTTTATCGTACGGGAATCAAGCCATTCCAGTATACTGCCCCGGAGAGTACTATTACTAAGCACTTTCCTTTTTAACGTCCTTCCTCTCGTATCATAAGCTATACAATCGGTAAAGGTTCCTCCTGTATCTACATTAACTTCATACGAAATTTTACTCATTTCCGGTTAGTTAAAGATTTTCTGACCAAATAAACTTTACGAAAGATAAGGATACTAATAAATATTGTGAATAATCCTATCATTTCAAATCCATATTTTTCTTCCATAGGATTAGACCCAAAAAGAGGTTGACCTGCTCGAAAAATACTTATCGACCCAAGAAGCAGGGTTACCCAAACTACCAACCCCATAAGAATATTCGATATCCATCCATTACAGTTTTTTTTCCCCATGAGCGCAGGATCATTAATTACAAAAAGAAGGAAAATGCTGATGAATGGCAAAATAAGTCCGTTCAGTGCCTGGGCAAGAATAATGGCAGGAATGGGTTTTATATTGGTCATTCCCAAGACCATTCCGGTTATCAGCACAAAACCCCAGACCAACCGAAACCGGATGGCAGTATTTTTCCAGGCTTTGCTATTTCCTTTACTGAATAAACTTCTGGCGGTAATTGCAGAAGCCAGTGGAGCAGTAATGGCAGACGAAAATCCGGCAGCAAACATGCCTATTCCAAAAATATATACTGCCCAGGTTCCTAAATTCAGGGATAATGCATTCACCAGATTTTCAAAAGTAAACTCTCCGGTAACAGCTGTTCCAACCACCAAAACTGCCATTGAAATAATACCTCCCAGGAAAATAGCAAAGGATAATCCAAAACGCATTTCAGTGATTTTTTGTTTTTTATCAGCCAGTTCCGATCCGAGGAATAAATTATATGGAACCACTGTTGTGCCGATCAGTCCTAAGACAAGGATCCCTGCTCCGGGTTCTGCAGGCAAGGAGGGGACAAAACTTCCGTGCAATATCCTGCCAAATTCCGGTTTTAGAAAAATGGCTGTAAAGAGAAACGAAAAACCCATGATCACCACAATATATCCCATTAGTTTGGCAATAATCTTTAAAGAAGGAATACTTAATGCAATGGCAGCTAAACATCCAATGATAAGGACAAACAGGTAAGGTGGCCATGAAATGATGAGAGAAATGCCCGCTACCGCTCCAAGAAGATTCCCGGTCTCATAGGCTGCGGCACCTAATATTATCGCACCTACAACCAAAACGAGAACAAGTATCCGTGATGATTTTCCTTCAAACTGCCGGGCAATGGCTTCTCCCAGGTTTAATCCCGAAAAAATGCTGATGCGGGCACTGGCTTCCTGTAACAATAAACAGGCAAATGTCGAAAAAAGAAGAGCCCAGAGTAGATCAAACTGAAATAATGCCCCGGCTTTTGAAGCCGTTGTAATGGTTCCCGGGCCAATAAATGCAGCTGAAATGATGGACCACAATAAAATGCTTAGAAGCCGTTTTTTCATTACTGCCGGTTGCAAGTGGTTACAAAGTTGTTTTAAAATGGTTTCAAGAAGTTATTAAATGGTTGCAAAATTCGGATTTACAAACCGACTACATACTACATACTCCTTACTCCTTCACTCTCCGTACTCTGCTCTACGCTCTTCACTTTTACCTTTATATTTTTTTCTTCATTCATCCTTCCATTCATTCTTCATCCTTAAAAAAGGTTGAGCAAAACTTGACATTTATTATTCTTTTTTATAAATTGTTAACAATTTATTTTTAAGCTATAAACCTAAGTCTCATAAAATAATTTATTACGGTTAAAACACCGGTAATGACTATGTATTTTTGAATACCAAAATCAAAAAATACTATTTTATGTGTCATTATATTCACAAGCCGCGTAGAGGCAGTCAAATAAACCCTGCACCAGGTATTCTACAGTGCAGGGTAAAAATAAAACTTTAAGTTCAAAACCAACTTATAATTTTATATTATGAAAACAATAATACAAATATTTTATTTGTTACCTGCTGTGTTTACGGTAACAGTAATGAGTTGCCAGAAAGAATCTAATGAACCGGTAATGGAGCTGACTAATGATAGCAAACAGAAAGTTTTAACTGTTGAAAAAAATGAAATAGGCATAGAGTTTTGTCTGCTGAACGAGAAGGGCGAACCCGCAACGGTATTTCAGGAAGGCGAAAACTTTAAATTTCACCTTGCAATAACAAACAATGTCGAACCGGATACTGCTATGTATATTGTTTAGCTTATGTAGTTTCTTTATTTAATGGATTTAACGAATTATTAAATAGAACTGAGGCAGTTGATATTCTTATAACGCAATATAAATCAATGGATCCCCGTAACATTGATAAAAATTGGAGCCTAGCTGACCAGGGGCTGTACAGTTTCAAGATCACTTATATTGAATTACTTTTATCTCATAATAAATTCATTAGAGATTTAAATAGTGACCAAGAAAACAAGCTCTTTACCTTAGCTATAAAAAAGTATCATTCAAAAAAAGCATTACCAGAAGTATATTCTTTGCACGGGACATCTCCAACCGCACTTATTTGTGCCAGGATATTGGAAAAAAATGAGTTCATCAAAGATTTGGATTCTGAGAAATTCCGTTTTTTCACTCATACTGGAATGATCAATGATAATGTATTCATTGATCAGATTATAGATCAGGCTGAAGAATTCCTTAACCATGAATAATCAATAAACTGTATGTGCAGAATAAGACAAACATATATTCATCCATTAAACCTTCTAATATTAATATTAGTATTGGTTTGCAGTAATTCCTGTAATTACAACATCGAAGAGATACCGGATGTAAAAAAGTTCCAAACCGAATCTTTATTGGACAGTATCGATGAATTGATGAAAAATCCCAGTTGGAATTTTGAAAAGCTAGCCCATGATAGCATTGGCCCACAACTGCTTTTTCAGGACTCTATAGCAACGTTAGAAATATACCAAAAACTCCTGCTTCAGGATGGTTTCGTTGAGGCTTTAATTTGTAAATATGATTCATTATCTGATGATGGATATGTTCCAGGATTTTTCTCCCTACCGGATTATGTTGAAAAAATGCATTTTAGATATGAATTACTATTAGGCCAGGAAGAAATTCTAGTTATGTCTGGAGATAAAAAAATCGAACTACTGAGAATAGTAACCCGAAAATTTGAGTTTAAATATGGTCAATATATACAACCTTTCTATGCAAGAGTTTCTGGAGCATGCCTAACGTCCCGTATTTTAAACAGCTTAAATTATAAGCCCTTCATTGATGAGCTTAAAGAAAACAACAAATTACAATTGATCTGTAGTTTTCGCGATCCAATTGTTAGAATTTTTGAACATGAGGAGGATGTAATCTTATTTGAGACGACAAATCAATTTGCACTTGACTATCTACAAAGTCTAGAATAATATAGATGAGTATGAAGTGAGAATTTATAATGGTATGAAAATAATGGTATCTCAAATAAAGACAAGAAAACCTACACTGCGAATTAATACCAGGCAATTTATTAATGGTGTTTACTTTGTTCATTTTATTTTTAACGGTAAACTTCAGGTCGAGCAGCTGGTTATAAGCCATTAACATAAATACTATTAAAAAAGCCTGCATTTAAAAAAATGCAGGCTTTTTTATTATTCCATCCTTTAGTTCGGTCGTACCACCTCCATCAAAAGCTGGACAGGTCTCCCCCGAAGGGATGCCTGTGGCACTGACCAGTACCACAGGGGAATATGCTCCTTTTGCATGGGCTGTTATCTTGCGCCGGATAAAACGGCTGTGACACTAATCAAAGCCGGCAGTTCCGTCACTTTTTCTTTGTTTGCTTTGTTTTCTACAATAATATTACCCCTCCAGGGTAATTGCTCTGACGACTCATTTCTGCGTTCTGCATACTGTATATCCCAAAAATTAGCTTATTCCAGCCTCCTTGCCTTCCATATACATCCACCTCTATATCCGTCGGACCGGCTCAAGCGGTCGGACGGATTTCTACCCTTCCTGTCTTTTACTTATAATATATAACACTCTAACACATAAGCACCTTAACACACTCAGTCTCACTTCCTCACTTAGTCTCTCAGTCTCCCTGTCACTCAGTCTCTCATTCCACCACTCCATTATTCCACTTCCTTTTTCATTAGCTTATATCCATCATTTTTCCCTTTTTCCAGTGCCGGAATTCCATTGATCATCCATTCCGGGGCAGGAGTTCCTTTAAGAAAATGATTATAGTACTGAAATACACGAATGGTAAAATCCTTCTGATTTGCCCGCTTTCTAAGGCCATGCTCTTCACCGTTATAGTTCAACATCCAGACAGGCTTATTCAATCTTCTTAATGCAACAAAAAACTCAATTCCCTGATACCAGGGAACGGCGCCATCTTTATCATTGTGCATCATTAATACAGGTGTTTCGATTTTCGGTACAAAAAATATGGGTGAATTTTGAAAATAATGAACTGGTTTTTCCCACAGCGTACCACCGATCCTGCTCTGGGTTTGTTCGTACTGAAACATCCTGCTCATTCCTGAACCCCAGCGAATTCCTCCATAGGCACTGGTCATATTACTGACCGGAGCTCCGGAATGTGCACATTTATACATATTTGTTCTGGTTACCAGGTATGCAATTTGATAGCCTCCCCAGCTATGTCCATTTAAACCGATATGGTCCTTATCAATAAAATCGAACCGGTTGATCATTGCCATAGTGCCGCTAACTACGGCATTATATGCACTTTCTCCCGGATAACCAACTGTATAGGGGATATCAGGGACAAAAACCAGGTATCCATTACTAATGTAGAATGTTCTGTTCATTGATGAGCTTGATGAACGAGGTGTGGAATGCCTGTGTATCCTATCCGAACTCCGTTCATAAAAATAGACGATCATGGGATATTTCTTGTCAGGATTAAAATTTTCCGGTCTATATAATATCCCCTGCAATTCTTGCTGGTCAAATGATATCCACTCAACCAATTCAATAGTTCCCCACAGGTATTTAACCTGTTGCGTGTTAGTGTTTGATACTTTTTTGGTTTTCCTGAATTCCATGTCACTTATCCATAAATCAGGATATTCAACAAAACTGCTTCTCCTCCAAATGAGTTTATCAGCATGCTTCGATTTTACAGGATTATAAAACCTGAAATCGTCAAACAATAAAATGAAAGGATCATTTGCGGATTTTGAATGAATAGATGCAAATCCACTTTTTTTATTGTAAATATGAAACGAAGACAACAACATTTTCTCTTTCGGGTCAATGGTCTCAGCTTCGCGATCAAGCTTAATATACCGGAAACGTATATTGTTCTTCCTGCCATACCTGTTAGTCAGATTTACCGGTTGTCGTTTTCCTGAAGGATCGATTTTCCAAATATCAAACCTGTCGTTGATCAAAACATTTTCATCCTCACCAATCCAACCTGCCAGTCCATATGGCCTCGGATCACTGGGTGAATCGTGGAACTCATTAAAAAAATTCACTGGGATTTCCCTGGTTAGGGATACAATATTACCGGAAATTATCGATCTGGCATACCAGGAACTATCTTTTGAATCATACCAGATAAGGTATTTTCCATATGGTGATATATTTTCGAATGAGGGTGACTTTTTTAAAAACAACTTTTTCTTACCTGTATTCACATCTATAGTATAAATATCTTCATAACGATTTGCCTCCCAGGAAATAAGTTTTAAATAAGGCAAGCTTGACCTTCCAATGGCAATATTCCCATTGCCTTTTAAAATTGTATTTACATCCCTGACCTCTTTATCCCCCAATTGTACCATTTTCCGGAGTTTGGTATGGTACACAGCAAGGTAGGACCGTTTTTTCTCTCTGTCAAGCTGAACTTTTTGCATAGGTTGTAAAAGAGGATCCTGCCAGTTCCATATATCAACTTCATATTTTTCATCATCCAGAAGGGTATCTTCAGGTTCCTGTTCAGGTTTTGGAGCCATTCCAAAATAAAGTTTTGTACCATTTTCCGAAAAGGAGATGTTTCCATGTTCGCTTACGCTCCAGTTCTCAGGAACTCCCGGTGTAAGTGTATCAACAACTATTTTAGCCTCGTTAAGTTTTGACTCCCAAAGGTAAAGACTATAAATCTTGGTTTTAACCGTATCTTCAGTATGTATAAACGCAACCTTATCTCCTGTGTCATCAGAAATTATATTTTTGGCAAGTCCGTCTTTCAACCAGATCTCTTTATAATCCTC
>JAUWBB010000031.1 GCA_030605195.1 Bacteroidota bacterium | reverse complement strand
GTATCTTTGATGTATTGAGCACAACGAAAGAGAAATATGGGTTGACTATATCGCGGTTGTGAATAGCTTTCAAATTGTATCTTTGATGTATTGAGCACAACCAGGCGTGTTTGATTACCATCTTATACCGAGTTGTGAATAGCTTTCAAATTGTATCTTTGATGTATTGAGCACAACATCTTAGCAAGCTGATCAGTGCATGGAGAAGTTGTGAATAGCTTTCAAATTGTATCTTTGATGTATTGAGCACAACTCCTTCAAACTGAACAGACCCTGCAGGATCAGTTGTGAATAGCTTTCAAATTGTATCTTTGATGTATTGAGCACAACCTGAAAGGGAAATAGAATTGAATGGATCGAGTTGTGAATAGCTTTCAAATTGTATCTTTGATGTATTGAGCACAACAATACCATTCACCAGGCTGCCGGCCGGTTAGTTGTGAATAGCTTTCAAATTGTATCTTTGATGTATTGAGCACAACATAGGTTGGTATTTCAAGCTGCAAATCAATGCGTTAAGACGAAAAACAGGATAAAAAAACAGTGCTCAATTTAAAACCGGATAGCAGATGTTATTCGGTTTTTTTACCTTATAAATTGGATTTATACGTTTCTTTGAAAAGAAGAATAGCTAAAAAAGTTCTAACTGCTGAAGGGTATCAGGTTTTTCTGCTTCTTTTTGTCCTATAAATACCTCTATCATACCAAATTGTTTATCGGTTAGCTGAAAAATGCAAACATGACCGTAAGGTGGCAAATTACTCCGGGTTCGCCCGATGTGTACCTGTGCATTTTCCCTGCTGGCACAATGACGGATATAAATGGAATATTGGAACATGGTGAACCCGTCTTTTTCCAGATTTTTCCGAAACTTTGTATAGTTTTTTCTATCTTTTTTGGTTTCGGTTGGTAAATCGAAAAACACAAATACCCACATGATCCTGTATTGATTAAGCCGGCTTAATTCACTCAAAACCCGGGTATTTTAAACTACGAGTAGTGCCCGCAAAACATTGGTGCAAACTGGCTGTCGTTTGCTGGCTAGCTATCATTAAGGGATTTTGCTTTTTATTGATAACCACATCAACCACAGGCAACTGCAATAAGGCTTTTTTAACTTTGGGCGATAATTCATAAATATCGAGACGTTGTTTCAGCAGGTTTAACACAAGATGATCTACAAAAGGCCGGAAAGGTTCCATAATATCATCGGCCAGGCAATAGGCATTGTACTTATTGTGATGGTGAATACCCAAGGTAGGCAACATGCCTGATCCCACCAGGTTGCGAGCGATGACTGCCCGAAGTATGGCATAGCCGTAATTGAGCAGATTATTGGGTTCAGGGTCAAATCTTCCCCGTGTAAAATCGTCAATTTCTGCCTTGAACAATTTTTCCCAGTAATAAGCAGCCGCTCGTCCTTCGTAGTTCTCGGGATCACCGCTGCCCACTTTACCGGCCCAATACTTCATATTTTCCACTTTTTCGCCTTGTTGTTCCAATAGATAAGCCTGATTCATAATCTTGGCCTTAACGGTTTGCTGCCACAGGTTCTTTTTCAGCGGTACACTGGCATTAATTTGAGCAGTAAATCGTTCGGTTTGGATATGATTGCCTTCCAAATTCAACATCAGCCCTTGTGGAAGGTGTTTTTCATTGCAAGTAACCATTGCCACATTGTTGTGCAATAATTTGGTCATTAAACTTTGTGTGTAGGTTAAGCGATAATGATCTAAGATCACCACACCAATATCTTCAATAGGCACTTTTGCCGATGGCTTTTCCTTGTCGGGAAAACGAGCGATCAGTTGTTCGTCTTTGGTGCTTAGATAAGCCTCGTTGCCGAAATAGAGGGTGTGTTTGATCATCGGATTAAATTTACTATTTTACCTAAACGGTTGACCTGAAGTTTCCAGCAGATTTCTTTTATTCTTTCTGATCCCTCTAATTCAACTGTCGTCTCCATTTTATTTAAACTTCCGAATTCTCCAATCTTTGATTTTGCATCATAATTTTTAATAAAGCTTGCAACATTACAAACAATAAAATGACATTTTTTCCCAGTACAACTCACCATTTTATATATTCTCTCAACCTGTTTTTTTGTCAAATTGTTGAAGTCCACTGATGCCGGATTTTCTATTTCCTCTTTTGTAGGTACATATACAAAATCGTTAGGAGAAAGTGTGAACAAGAATCTCCCCTTTACATTCTTTACAGGTACAGGAGTTCGTTCCTCTTGTGATAGATGAGCCAACTGCTTTTGGAAAGCAATTACTTCATTGAGCGGAACAGTGTCGTAATTTCGTTTCCCTTTTTCATCGGCATATATGGCAAAAAAGAGGTTGGTGCCTTTTGCGGCTTCTACATATTTGCTTGTTTTATTTCCGGTTTCGCCCAATGCAAAACGGTTTCCTGCTTCATAGATTCGCACCTTATAGACAGGTTGGTGAAAATTCCCGTTATTGAGAGTAGAAATATTTTTATTCATATCTTCAATGCCTTCAGGAGAAAAAGCGAGTTGTTCCGGAGGAATGGTTTTATCTTTTTCGTCTATTTGGTTTTGGTATTTTTCCTGTTCCAAATGCCTTATGAGGATTTTCTGAATACCTGAATCCGTTATGTTTTTTTCAATTTTAGACCTTGTGAACGTTTTATCCAGATTTACCCGGCTTGCCGTTCCTTTAACCCACTCATAAATTTGCACATGATCCACTATTTGATCATTTATTTGAATCGGATTTGCTTTAAAGTATTTTTTAAGTTTGGGCATATCATTATTTAATTCTTTAGCCTTGGCAATAACAATTCTTCGAATACCGGGGTCCACGATCATTTCCGGATTTTCCAGGACCTTGCTGAATACTACGGTTTTACCCCTGTCTGTTTTGACGCTTACTTTTCCATAAATTGTTTCTTTGTGCAAGGATTTCCGTATCGACCAGTTCGTTCCTGTTTGCTTAACCAGCTTTTTTTTCATCGAACCGTCTGTTTGCTTCACCCATTTTTGGTGCCTATTTGCGGTTTTATTGATTACCCGAAGGTTTTGCTTAAAGCTAACCACAGAACTTTGCAAAGCTTTGCGGGTTTCCTGGGTAAATGTATTCCAGGGCTTATAAAACATCCATTTGTAATTTCCGTTTTCATCCGGTTTGGTTTTATAACAAAGCTTGTTTTGCAAATCAAAACGGATTTTTTGTTTTTCCTCTTTATTCTTGCCTTTGCGGATGTGGCTTTCATTATTCAGATAATTCACATGATTTGCCGTAGCACAGGCAATTACCAATGCATCTAAGGAATGGTGGCGGTGATCAATCCGTTTTTTTGAGAATCCTCTTTGTTGGTTTAATGGAACTTGCGGCAAGAACTTATTGGTATTTGGGTTTATCTTGCCAAAATCTTGTGTTCCGGTCATTTCATTCAACCTTTCAAAACGTGGGGTGATGATTTCATTCCAAACATCATTTAATCCCCAATCCTGTTTTAATCTTGAAGTAACACCTCCTGTACAGGGAACCACTTTTTTTGCTCTTATTCCTGACTCACCTTCTTCTCTAACAATATTAGAAAGCAGCCCCATTATCATTTTACTGATATAACGGGTATCGTTTATTTGTCTTTCAATGAATTCCTTAGGAATGTCTTCCATCATGAGTTTTTTCTTTTTAGCGCCGTTGTCTTTGTATTGGGTTTTTACAAAATCTTCATACCCATTTGTTTTAAGGATTTCCACTGTTTCTCCATTTCCCAATTGAACCTTTTGTCCTCCATTATTTTTGATAAATTCAACACCTAATTGATTGCCCTTAAGCTTATTAACCTCACTTTCACTAATCACCTTGTTGCTAAAGGAATCATCGGAATAGCGACTCTGCGGAATAATGTGCTCTATTTCATAGGCAGGAGTGAATAGTTTGTTGAGAGGAATCATTTTATTGGTGTAAGGAGAGCGATATTTTTGTTCTAACCAGGCTTTGTAACGGATTACATCATTTCTTGAGGGCTGGGAAAGCTTGCTGATTTTTCCAATGTCATCAGGTACGTCCACACCACTTCTCAAAACACCTTCTTCGTAAATTTTCAATAATTCTTGTTGAGAAGGGGAATATGCACGTACATTTTCAACAGTTGCATCGTTTGCCAATTCCATCAAAATCGCCTTAATGCGAAGGTTTGTATTTTCATTTTCAGTTACTGATTTGCTTATTCGCTCTCTATCCTCTTTCGTGTTTTTCATATCCCTTCCGAGTTCGACATGGATCTCATCGAAAAAGTTTTCCTCTCCTTTTCCCATTTCCTGCCAGATATCCCGTACAGTACGCAGTGTCTCGGTAACTACCTGTTCTACAATCGGATTCCGCAAAGAATGTTGTTTGAATTCTTTAAGGTATGTATCAATATCTCCCGGCGTATTCCAGTGTTTTGCCTCAGTCAGTTCCGAATGTTTTCTATAGGCAGCATAACACGCAATATGCAACTCAAGCCCTTTATAACTTTCAATATCATCGTCAATGCTCTCCAGTTTTGATAAAAGGGAAATGTTGACCCCTTTTTCGGAATCCGTTTTTGATCTTAGTTTTTCAATAACATTTTGAATGTTGGAGTGATAGGAATCGATATAAGTCAGCATTTCGTCTTCTATCCAATATTTCCCTATTCGCATCAGAGGCAGTAATTTTTTTATTGCCTTTGCAGAATAAGAGCCGTATTCTTTTTTGAAAGGAGGGAACTTTCTAAATACTTCCGAAAAAGATTTCACATCTAAATCGTAGTTTTCTGCAAAGGATTTCAGTGCTTTTCCGATTTCCATTTTATCGTTCACCGAGTATAAAATATGCCAAAGATGTTCTTCGGTTTCCCTGGTTAAAAAGTCGGTAGGAACATTTATCACCTTTACCAACCAGTTGAGAATCTGTGCGTGTGTTTCATTGCACGGATAGGTTTTATCCTCCACAAAATTCCATCGGTGGGATTTATCATTCAATCCAAAATGTTTAAGTAAGTTTTTTTGATTAACTTCTTTTCTCTCATTCAAAAACTCAAATAGTACCTCATAATCATTTTCGCTTTTCAGATAGAGTTCCGTAACCGGCACATCTATTTCCAGCTTACCGTTTACTTCTTTTTCTTTTGCATAAATTTTCAGGTTTTTCACCCACTGCCATACCCTAAATTCCTGAAACAAAGGATGAGATTTGGCAATGCATTTAATTCCAACGGTTTTTCTTTCTCCATCTTTGGTAAATGTCCGGCTTTCATAACGGCATTCACTGATTTCCGATTTTTTTGTTTTGAGGGGACGTTGATAAAATATAATATCGTCCATAAAAAGATAAAGGAAATTTCGATTGGCAATGTTTTGCCTGTGTGCTTCATTGTGTTGGTAGAGTTCATCAATACAGGCCAGGTATAATTTATCGTCATGTAATTCCGTATGTAATGACAGTTGGATTTTCAGAATGGTTTTGAGCTCTTCTTTGTAAAATTTGCGCTCAATAACCCTTACCAGTTTTCCTGTTATTTTTTGATTGGGGTTCTGCAGTAGAGTGTCATAAATGTATGTTCCAACGTGTTTATTGCTTTGATTAATTTCGTGTTCTGTTTTTTTCTTTACCAGATTCCAGTCATCTTCTTTCGGAGCCCTGAACGATCTTATTTCTTTTCTTTCATTATCGGTTTTTATATTTCCTTTTTCATCCAGGTCGGTAGTCACAATAAAATCTTTGACTTTCCCTTTCCAATCATAAAGTGGAGTTCTGCTTGCTCTGCGATAAACCCAACCGTTTTCCAGGATTATATTGTACCATATCTGATCGTTCCCTTTCTTATCTCCTGAATCTACAACATCCACAACTTTAAGGTTATGAAATTCCTTCAATTTATCGGGTTTTTCTTCCTCCTCCTCTCCCCTGATCTGATAATACCCTCGCTTCTGATTGAAATGAAGCAATAGCCACGCCAGTTCCTCTTTTTCTATTTTTTGCGTAAGGGCTTTTTTACGTAGATAATAAATCGTCCAGTCGTAAGGGACAAGAACAGGTTCTCCCTTTTTGTTGACTAATAGTTTCGGCTGATGCTTTCTGAAATCTTCCAACATTTCGTTGAAAGATTTTTTGAAAAAAAATTCGTTGTTGTCATCCCATGCTAACTTTGGTTCTGTTTCAGGTAGAAATTTGCCGTAATGCTTTTCAAAATCTATCTGATCAGCATAGTGTTTTGGTAAAAAACCAAGAATATTTAACACACGAAGCAGCCTTTCTCTTCGCAGGTGATGGCGTTCGTTAAGTCTTCTAACACCACGATAATTTGTTCTCTTAGCAGTTTGTGAGTGCGATTGCCCGGAAGCAAACTTGTCTAAGATATCCTGGCTCATCGGAATGATCCTTGAACCGATTTTTGCAATTTCTCCTTTCTTGTTCTCAAAGTCCTGTTTAACTAATGCCCAACCAATACTATTGGTGCCTATGTCTAATCCTAAAATCCTTTTCATTGTATGTTATTTTAAATAAAATCCTTATATTTGTATAACAATTTAAAAACTATTCACAATAAGGATTATTCCGTTGTGAAAACATTTAAAGCGGTCTTGTAAGAGATCGCTTTTTTTATTATTAATAAATTGACTTATAAAGTTATAGGAAATAATCCGAATAACAAGTTACAAAGGCTATAAAAATGATTTTTATAAAGTTACTAATCAGATATGAAGATTAAATAAATAAGGGTAAATCTAAACCTTAACCTTAACCTTATTCTTTTCCTTCAAGAAAATCCTGCAAATAGACAAATCTCTCCGTCAGCTTCCCGTTCTTAACAATCGTGGCTCTTTCGATTATGCCTTCAGTATCTTCTATCAACAAGGAAGGATAAACTTTATCTATCAGGGTTTTTCCGAACTCTTTGGATGCGTCCCTTGGCAATTCCCCCGGCAGGTTATCCACCGCCATAACGGTGATGCTGTTTTTATCGAAGGGATCAGTTTCCTTACCCGTATGAGGGTTATATCCATAAAAAGGATCGGCAATAGTGGATGCCCGTATGGTTGATGGTACAGGTCCGTTGATGTCACAGCTTACATCGGCAATAACCTGCATTCTGAAATCTTCAGCACGCATATCTTCCTTAGTCATGAAAACAGGAGATTCAGGATCCCAAAAATGACAAGGAATATAAATATCGGTCACTTTTGTATAAGGATAAAACGTTGATTCATATTCTTCCGGAAAACGGATAAAGTGATTGAATGTATTTATATCAAATTTGCCGCCATCTTTTCGCCGGGCATAATGCCAGGGATCAATACGGCATATCACGGATTCATTAAACGTGTTGTTCAGGAATTCTTCCGGTGAAACCTGTCTGAGCTTTAACCCTGTGAAAGTTTCTATCGCACCACCTGCCACTCTCCCACCACCGGTAATAAGAATTTTAATATCAGGAAGTTTCACAACGGATAACTGGGAAAGCATTTCCTTCAAATCGAAGCACTGGTGAGCCGGTTTAAGTTCATAGGTTCCAAACCTTTTCCCCCATGCCCGTAATCCATTGTACGCACCAACAATTCCCGCCCAACGGCCAAATGCAACCAGCCGGAATCCATCTCTACCTGTCAGGTATTCATAATCAAGTAATGTAATTCTTTTTCTGATGATTTCCTGAAGCATTGAGCGGTTATAGATTTGTTTTTTTGCCGTATGCGAAAAGAAAAGATAGGTTTTACCAGAAAGCAATGAGTGTATGTCAACCTCTTTTATACCGATAAGGATATCACAATTACCTAAGTCTTCTGTTAAGGACAATCCTAGATTTGAATATTCCTCATCCCTGTAACACCTTAATTCACTGGTTTGTATAAAAATCTCAATGTTCGGGAATTTTTTGAGAATTCCTTTCGTTTGAAGGGGTGTAATGGCAACCCGCCGGTCAGGTGGGGATTTGGTTTCCCTTAGAATTCCCATTTTTAATTTCTTTTGAAGCATATCTTTAAGATTTGTTCTAAAAATACAGAAAAAGTTGCAGGTTGCAAGTTGCGGGTTGCAGGTTGTTTTCAAATTGTGGCCCGGAGCTCTAATTTAGCAGTTATTAGCTCGTCGCTGCGCTCCTCGTGTAATTTGCCTTGCGGGCGTCATTCAATTGTCATTTAGCTGCGCCATCATTGGCTCGTCGCTATGCTCCTCGCGTTATTAGGTGGATATTAGATAGTCAAGATAAAAGTGAAAGGTGCGGATGTAGAGCCGAATTGTATTCGGCTGGAATTAGACCTGGCAACATTTGAGCTGGGAATAACCTGCCAGGGTCTGATAGACCTGCCTGCCCACCGTAGTATGCGAAGGCGGGGCAGAGTTTAGTGGTGGATAGGAATGGCAGATAAAGAAAATCAACCTCCTTTTTACTTTTTACTTTTATCTTCTTCTTAACCTATAACTTTGGTATTAATTTTGTATCTTTGTATTCCTGAAAAATGGGGCTGACATGGATTTGACAGCAAGATGAATTAATCTGTAAGCATGCCGGGCTATGCAATTTACCCCGTAAAACTGAATTGCAAACAATCAACTGGCGAAAATGATTACGCGCTCGCTGCCTGATTTGTCAGACAGATCCAGGTATAATCCCGGCACCAGGTGTTGGGACGAGCTGTCTCTCAGAAGCCTTGCCTGACGGCGTCTGATCAAGAGGCACCAGGAAAGTTGGGATAGTCCGGTAAGGTTCCGGTTACCGGGTGAAAATAAAGGAACTAAGGTTCAGACAGGCTGCCTGCTGCCGGCCTGCTCCCGACAATCAATAACAGGATAAGCATGTAGAAAACATTTTGGTTTCTTGTTTGGACGGCGGTTCGAACCCGCCCAGCTCCACAACCGAAAAACAAACCGCGACAGCGGTTTTTTTTTAAGGACAGCGGTGAAAGCTTGCTTTCTAACCGCTGGCCGAATAAAAAAAAGTGCCAACCATTTGGTTGGTTTGTTTTGAGGTTGTTTGGCACCCAACCCGGGTTCACGAGCGAAGTCCCGAAGGGACAAGCGAGTAACACCCCCGCCCAGCTCCACAACCCAAACCAATCCTGCGACAACGGGATTTTTTATTATGGGAACGACAGACAGAAAGCTTGCTTTCTGGAAAGGAGTGAACATAATAAAAAAAATCGTTATGTGGTATGTTTACATCCTAAAATGCAACGATGAAGCTTGTTTTACATCTTTAAAATCCATTTGCAATTGGTGTCAATATCATAAGAAATAACCTCTATCGGATAATCCGGATAAGTATTGCTGAATTTCTTTAGTGAGACAGGCTTTACTGTTTTGCAATTCATTTTTACTTCATAGGCTAAACCTTCCCGGAATGAAATGCTGATAACGAAATCAATTTCTTTTTTATCGGTTGTTCGCCAATAGCGTATTGCATCTGAATCGTAAATGCCCGACAGTCGTTTGTAAACATAATTTTCCAGCAATGCACCCTGGTCTTCACGTAATTTAAAATCAAAAAAGCGGTTTAGTGCAACATTCCTTAACCCATGGTCTTTAAAATAAACCTTTGGCATTTTGGTAATCTCTTTTCTTAAATTAGAATAAAACGGTTTAACCAGTTCAATATGGAAGCAATTTTGAAGAACATAAAGATATTTGTCGATGGTTTTATTATCAACTCCAATCGTATTTGCAAGCTCATTCCTGTTTACAAGATTTCCGGATTGACCGGCCAAAAGTATTAACAAATTATAGAATTTGTCAGGGTTACTTATTCCCGCCTCATCAATATCTCTTTTCAAAAAAGAGTTTTTTATGTCCTTTAAAAGAGTTATTTTCTCCTCTAAATTATTTTCAAGTACAACTTCGGGATAACCGCCAAAAATCAAGTACTCATTAAATTTATCCATTAATTCTAAATGGTCGGGCGAAATATATTCTTTCTGGTCTCTTATTAATTTTAATTCCTCCGATAAATCGGTTAAATCTTTAAATGTCAACCATTCCTCAAAATCAAGTGTCTGTAATTCAAATAACCTTTTCCTTCCGGCAAGAGAATCAGTAAATTTTTTATCGATATAAAAAGCGCTGCTGCCTGTTGCAACGATTTTTAAATTTTCACGATAAATATCGTAAAGATATTTTAAAAAGTTAGAAGGATCAGCAGCATATTGAACTTCGTCAATAAATAGAAAAACGGGTTGACTTGTTGGTTTTGCTCCCATTAAGGGTTTTCCGGGACGAGGTGAAAAAGAAAAAATATTTTCAGGATGATTATTAATAGCTGATAAAATATCCCTGTCTTCAAAAGTAATGTAACTTACTGCTTGTCCGTCATTTTTTAATTCGTTATATAAAGCTTGTATTAATGATGTTTTGCCACTTTGACGAGGGCCTGTGATTATTGTATATTCTTTTCTTTTAAGGTGGTTTTTTATTTTCTGATGTATTTTTCGGGGGATATACATAACTACTTTTTTCGCAAATATAGTAAAAAAACTGACAATATTGGAATTGAATTCCAATAATATCGGATAATATTGGAATCATTATCCAGAATTATCTAAAATTGCGTTAGTAAAATTACTGAAAAAGTCTCGTTTCTGATATCTATTTTTCTGAAATTAATACAGTTAGGAGACTATACAGATTTCGCCCATTGATTCTACCCCGATCCGTGTTTGTAAAAATAAACGCATCTTCATTAACAAAGGTCAAGTTCACTACACTAAAGATAAACTCCCTGCAGAATTAATAACTTATATTGCCTTCACAGATAAATATATGGCCTACGAATTTGAAAAATATCTGAAATCCGAATCCGGACGTGCATTCATGTATAAAAGACTGGCATAAATAATAGCCTCACAACACATTTGGCCAGAAAATCCTTTAGCGTTTCAATAATGCTGGCTAACGGGGTTAATATTGGGATTTTGTCTAAGACTCTGGGACATTCGTCTATTCAAGTAACACTGGATTCATACGTTAGTATAATTGATGAATTGGTATTGAAAGATATAATAGGGCTTCACAAAACTAATTTAGATATTTTCAATTAAAAAATTTGGCACAAATGATTTTACAAATCTAATTTTATCTTTTTGTCCTGCTCTATGTGCTGTCAACGCAACTAATAATACAGCAATATGTGCAATCGTTACATGATTGCGATTGGCATTATAACCCCGTACAGTTGGATTTTGCATAGAATGGCCAGCAAGCGTGAGAAAATCCGTTCAACTGATGTACCTTCTTTTAAGCATAAAAAGTCCGGATTGTTTTGAAGATTTGGATAATTAAAAACTTCATTCGACATTGGAACCTTCCATTTATATAGCAGGTCTTCTTCTCAAATTTTTTTTCCACGAAGGAATAAAACGGATAATCACGTTGTCTAACGGTTATCAGAATCTGAAGTAGAAATTCCGGTCAAAGTGAGCCACGCTCACCGGTTATGATTAGGCCACTAATGTTACATAAAGGAAGCCCATTTGTGCAGGATTAAGTATATTAATATCAACATGATTGTAAGAATTATTATATTCAAGGCGGGTGGTCATTGAAATCCGGCACTGATGGCTCAACATCACCGGAATTTCCAATAATACAAATAAGAAAAACCATAAGAAAAATGAATAAAAATGCTTTTGGATTTTTAATAATGGTTTTATCATTAGGTATTCATAATTACGGGATCAGCCAGGAAACTGTAAAGATTAAAAGGCTCACTACTCCGGTTGTATTTGACGGCATTCCAAATGAAACAGCATGGAAATCCCTGGATCTTTTCCCTTTGACTATGCACAGGCCTAATTTCGGAAACCAGCCTTCAGAAAAAAGTGATATAAGGATTGGTTATGACGATGAATACCTCTGGATAGGTGCAGAACTGTTCATGGAAGATGCGTCAAAGATTTTTGCAGCAACAAAGAAAAGGGATGAGATGCTTTTCGGTTATGACGCTTTTGGGATTTTGCTGGATACTTATAATGATAACGAGAATGCATTGGCATTCTTTACCGCACCTACAGGACTCCGGACTGATTATACTATTTCCAATGATGCCTCAGGTGGCTTTGGACCCGGAGGACCCGGAGGAATGAATACCAGCTGGAATACTTTCTGGGATGTAAAAACAACCAGGGATGATAATGGGTGGTATGTCGAAATGAGGATCCCATTTTCAAGTCTGAAGTTCAAACCGGAAAATGATGTGGCAACAATGGGACTCATCATAAGTCGCAATATAAGTGCAAACAATGAGACAGACACCTATCCGGCCATCGATCCCAGGTATGGTTTCATGGCTACCAATAAGCCTTCATTAGCTCAACAAATTGAAATCGCAGGAGCCAGACCATCTAAGCCTGTGTATATTTCACCTTACGTTATAGGTGGTTTTGCACGTGACTGGTCACTAAATGAAGGTGAGACAGAATATGTTAAAGAAGATTATCCAAAATATAATGCAGGAATTGATATTAAATTTAATATCAACAGCAATCTTACTCTGGACCTTACAGCCAATACAGACTTTGCCCAGGTCGAAGCTGATGACCAACAGGTGAATCTGACACGGTATTCACTTTTTTTCCCGGAAAGAAGGATGTTTTTCCAGGAGAGATCCAGCCTGTTTAATTTCAGTTTAGGAGGACATAGCGACAACTTGTTTTACAGCAGGAACATCGGAATCGCACAAGGTGAACCCATCAGGATTTATGGAGGTGCAAGGCTTGTCGGAAGAATGGGGAAATGGGACATGGGATTTATGGATATACAAACCGAAGAACATGAGGAAATACCCGGAGAGAATTTCGGTGTTATCAGAATGCGAAGGCAGGTTATCAACCCCAACTCTTATGTTGGAGGGATTTTTACATCACGCATCGGAATGGATGGAAAACATAATTTCGCATATGGTGTTGATGGAATATTCAGACTTTTCGGGGATGATTATTTAATTGTCAAATTGGCTCAAAGTTATGATGACCAAATTGATAGTGAACTTTCTTCTCTCGATCCATCTTTCGTTATGGTCAATTGGGAACGCAGATCGGAAAAAGGATTTGCTTATAATTTAAATTATATTTACTCAGGTCAGAAGTTTAATCCTGGAATTGGATTTGTAAGTCGAGGTGGTATACAAGGAGTAAATGGCCAATTACTCTATGGTTGGATTCCGGGTGAACAATCAAAATTGTTTAACTACAATATTAATGTCAGGGCTGAACGATATCTCCGGCTTGAAGACGGACACCTTGAATCAATGCAAATATCTCCGGGTTTTGAAATCAATACAAAAAAGGATATTCATGCCGAGGTCTCACTCGAAATTCAGCAAGAAGGTGTACTGTTTGATTTTAATTTGTCAGATAGTATTCAGATAAAAACAGGTGATTATTCATTCACCGGAGTTGAGGCAAGAATTGGAACTTCGGATTCTAAAAAGATATCAGTCAGGGGAAATATATATGGTGGCCAATTTTACGATGGAAGAAGAATGGGTTTCGAAGCAATGACCAATTTTAACTTTTCATCCAGCTTTATACTTTCACCTGGTTATGAATTTAATAATCTTAGTTTCCCGGACAGAGTGACGAATAACTCACTCAATATTCATTCAATCAATATGAAGGTTCAGTATATGTTCAGCACAAAGTTGTCTGCAGCTTTGCTTGTCCAATATGTAAACACTGAAGATGAATTTATCGGAAATTTCAGGTTGAGGTACAATCCACGTGAGGGCATCGATTTTTATTTGGTATACAACGATTACCGTGCTATAAACAAAAGGAATTTAGTTCCAGCTCTGCCACAATTTTTTAACAAGACAATATTGATCAAATATACCCATACTTTTATTTTATAAATGGTTATGAATAATACCGGAAATTCCAGACATGGTACATTTCGAATTACGGAATATGTAATTTCCGGTAGGCAAATCTCCACCAGGCCGATGTTATTATTATACCAAAAAGGCTGGTGAAAAACAATATCATATAACTTACCGCTCCGGCCTGATAGCAGCATCTCTTAGTCTGAATTTAAGCTCCAGGCAAAGGCGAAGTATTTCTCTAATTTAAATGAAATGAGACAACAAGAAGTAATTTTGGGAATGATTCCTACTATTATTATAAAAATTATCACTACTGTCCGACTAAAATAATAAAAAGAAGGGTACTCCCATAAGGTTTCCCCTTCATGTTGTACTTTTGTTTTTAACCAAAACATTATACAACATGAACAAAAATACAGAAATTAAGTTTGTCGGACAGCCGATT
>JAUWBB010000318.1 GCA_030605195.1 Bacteroidota bacterium | reverse complement strand
ATTTGGTCAATTTCAATAAGTTCGATTTCTGGATATTGATGTTTTAATTTATGGGCAACAGACGTTTTCCCAGAACCTATTGTGCCTCTGATAAAAATTAATTTTGCCATTTTAAAGGTCTATCTAACGGTGGATTGAGTTGTTAGGCGTATATTACAAAATTTTGGACCACATGCTAACAACTTCTTCCAATGCCTCAAGTAACTTTATTTTCTTAGATTTTTTTGTCGTATAAATAACCACAAATTTTCCATTATCAAATTGATCACATCCATCAACAGTAATTCCATCTTTTTCAAATATTATACTTTCAATACAGCCTGTGGATGCGATAGACACATATGATAAGTTGCTATTTAAATATAAATGTTTATATGCGTTAGCTATACTTTGAATGTCTGTAAAATATTTTGATTTGTTTGCCAAATATTTCAAAAAATCTTTTCGATCCTTAAAGCCAGAAATTTTACTTGGATCATTTTTTTCATAATAATTAAAATATTGATCTGCCATATGAAAGGCGCTAACCGCAGCATTTATGCCTTTTCTAACATTATCTGGTTCTTTGCAGAAGTCATAATAGTTTTCTTCGACAAATGCGCAATAGAAATCATATGGATTCATGCCCATATATATTTCCCTCCTAATTTATTTTTTTCACCGTATTATTATCCAGAAATACGCAATATAATATCCCAAATTTGACTTGTTATCTGTTTCCTGATATACTAATTCTTCCAAATTTTATAACGTTGTAAGCCTTTGTGTAGTGATTTTTATATTTTATTATACAAAGCTACTATGAAACAGACATATGTCAATATTTTGGAACAATACAATTACCGGTGAATTGACTTTTATACGGTAAAATGGCTTATCAAAATGTGAATCCCACTAATTAGAGTTTGTTTGTAATGTCGCTAAAACAAAAAAATGAATAAATCAGAAATTATTACACACCCCTCTATCCCCTCTTTTTAGAGTGGAGGCAAGGTATTTATTTTTTTGATTTAACATAAATTCTTCATGTTTATCTGATGTTATTGGCAGACTCTAAATAGCCTAATAAAGCCATTTTGCGAAGGATATCAGGTGCTAACTTCAGTCAGGCGTTTCTTTATGTCAGGTGTAAACACCTGACAGCATGAATCCCGGGGATTTCTCAGGGTCCAACTTCAGTCAGGCGTTTGTAAACCTTTTTAACCATATGTTCCTTAACGAGGCGTGAGAACTCCTTGTCATCCATCATGCGGGTGAATATTTCCTGGTTCTGATCCATCCGGTCAATGAGGATGTTTAAGAAAACCTCCTCGAAACCAAATTTGAAATTGTCTAAAGTGTTACTCTTTGCCTGGCTCTCCAGGTTCTCATCGGCAACCAGCTCGGCTTCAATCTGCTCGAAGAAAAGACGATCTCCTTCATCAAATTCGGTTCCGAACCGTTGGTTGAGCACATCAATCAACTCCGACAGGATTACCTTTTCTTCATCAGCGGACCTTATGCCTGCATCTTTTATGCCTGGTATTCCATATTCCGCCTGACTTTCGAGGACAATCCGGTGACTCTCCCTGATTTTTTGCAAACGGTAGTACTCCAGGGAAACTTCATCGTGCAGGGCATATCTTTCAGACTCACGTTTCGGTAATTTTTTAAGCAGGAACCGGCCATAGGTATAGAGTTTCTCAAGGTCCACATCCTGAAAGGGAATGATTTGAGACAGGAAAGAGTAAAGACGCGTAAAAGAGAAAACCGCATGCTTAAAATTTTCCTTTTCATCTTCATCCGGAAGCGCTTTGAATCGTTCTACAGCCGGATCGATATAAGAATTCAGCCGGGCTTGATCCTGAGGTGTCAGGTTTGCAACCGATTTGAAATAATACTTGCAGAAATTGTCCATTTCTGTTTTCCAGATAACCTGGGGCTCCTCAATTTTTGTTTTCAAATCGTAGAGGTGATTTGGGTCGGTGGTTTCTTCAACAGTAGTGAGCTCATAATAAGGCTGAAATGCTTCGTAAATGGTCTGCTCGTCATTAACGAAATCAAGGACAAAAGTGTCTTCTTTCCCGGGATTGATTCTGTTGAGACGGGATAGTGTTTGTACTGCCTTTACGCCGGAAAGCTTTTTATCCACATACATAGTGTGAAGGAGTGGCTGGTCGAAACCTGTCTGGTACTTATCTGCTACAAGCAGAAGCCGGTAATCCGATGTGTCAAATTTTCGCGGAAGTTGCTTTTCCCCGAATTTATTCAGCTCTGTCTCCCGGTATTCTTCCCCTGGAATATCCGGGTCTTTTACGGTTCCGCTGAACGCCACAAGTACTCCAATGTCATAACCTTTACCGGTGATATATCGCTTAAATTCCTGGTAATACCTTATGGCATGCAATCTTGAGCCGGTTACCAGCATGGCTTTGGCTTTTCCTCCTATTTTTTTTGATACAATCCGTTGAAAATGCTCCACCATGACTTCGGTTTTCTGGGCAAGGTTATGCGGATGCAGGGACAAGAACCTGGCGATAGCAATGGCAGATTTACGTTTATTGACCTCCGGGTCCTCTTCAATTGCTTTTGAAAGTTTGAAGTAAGTCTTATACGTGGTGTAGTTCTTCAGCACATCAAGGATAAATACTTCTTCTATGGCTTGTTTCATGGAGTAAAGGTGGAATGGCCTGGGTTTATCATCAGGACCTGATTCTCCGAATACTTCCAAAGTTTTGGCTTTGGGGGTTGCCGTAAAACCGAAAAAACTCAGGTTGGGCTGACGACCCCGGGTCATCATGGTCTTCCTGATTTCATCTTCGATATCTTCTTCTTCTCCGGTTGTTCTTTCGAGCTCTTCCGCTTCTTCCAGGGAGCTTGCAGTCAGTACCTCCTTCATTTTCCTTGAAGCTTCTCCACCCTGGCTTGAATGGACCTCGTCAATGATTACCGCGTAGTCGCGGGCCGGGAGCTCTCCAATCTTATCTAAAACAAAAGGGAATTTCTGAAGGGTAGTGATGATAATATTGGAGCCTTTCTCCAGCGCTTCGGCAAGCTGACCCGAGTGCTTATCTATTCTCTGAACGACTCCCTGTTTATGCTCAAATTGGTAAATGGTGTTTTGCAGTTGTTGGTCAAGGACCCTTCTGTCGGTTACTACAATCACCGAATCAAATACCCTGTTGTCGGTGGTATCGTGCAGACCGGCAAGACGGTAGGACAACCAGGCGATAGAGTTGCTTTTCCCGCTTCCCGCGGAATGCTGTATAAGGTAGTTTTTCCCTGAACCGGTACTTTTGGCGTCTGCTGTCAGTTTCCTTACTACATCTAACTGGTGGAACCTTGGGAATATTAATTTTTCCTTTTTCTTCTTTTGTCCGCTGAAGTCATACTCTTCCACCTCAATGTGCAGGAACCTGCCAATAATATCCATCAGCGAATCTTTTGAAAGGATATCTTCCCAAAGGTAGGAGGTTCGGTATCCTTCCGGGTTGGGTGGGTTGCCGGCGCCATTTTGATACCCCCGGTTAAACGGAAGGTATTTGGTGTTTTTACCTTTAAGGCGTGTCGTCATATAGACCGTATCGGTATCCACGGCAAAATGAACCAGGGCACGCTTTTTAAACTGGAATATTGGAGCCTTGGGGTCTCTTTCGTAGGCAAATTGTTTCTTCGCATCCGAAACATCCTGACCTGTGAACTGGTTTTTCAGTTCCATGGTAACAACAGGAAGACCGTTAAGGAACAGTACAATATCGAGGGAATTTTCATTCTGCGGGTCGTAATGGAGCTGCCGGATAATCTTTAACTGGTTCAGGTTATAGAGCCTTTCCGATTCAGGATTCAGGGTGGTTTCGGGCTGGAAATAGGCCATTTTTAACTTAACACCGTAATCGGTAAATCCTTTCCGGTACACGTCAAGGATACCCCTTAAATCCAGTTCTCTTACCAGCCGGTTGATAACCTTGGTCTCCACATCCGATCCATGAATTTTGG
>JAUWBB010000013.1 GCA_030605195.1 Bacteroidota bacterium | reverse complement strand
CTTTGGGATGGGTACCATAAGCAGATAAACTGTTCAAGTTCTGCATCGATGTAATAATGTGTGATGGCACTTTTTCCTCTTTGTTCAGTTTATCAATTATGCCTTTTAGTGGTTCAGTTTTTCGTGGTCTTTTTAATTCTCTTTCGCATAAATTAGTAATTATTACTTCCAAACACCTTCTTGAACAGAGCAATATGACTATATCATCTTCAGCTTTGACTAACCGGTCTAATTCCTTCTCTAAATCCGGAACCTGTCCTTTTAAAGACTCATGTAAATTTTGTAGTTCTTTTATTTCTGCTGACCAGATTGCCATCTTATGTTGAGTATTTAGATTGTTTTTTCAGTTCCTGCCAGAATTGGGTTAGTTTGTTTGGGTTTTTGGGCATATGTTTTATGTTACGAGATACGAATTCTCATTCTTCCATTATTCCAGTCTTCCAGTCTCCCTGTCTTTTCAGTTCCTGCCAGAATTGGGTTAGTTTGTCTGGTTTGTCAGGCATTGTAGTTTAGTTGTTGAATAAACCCGAACAGATTAAACTCAAAAGTTATAAGTTTTTTTAACAATATCCAAATAATTCACCCTGTGACCCCGTGCAATAAATCGAAGATTTATTGCAAAGCAATATTTACCCAGTGAAATCCACGAAGTGGTGCGAAGCTATTTCACAGGGCCTGCCCCTCCTGCTTTTTGATCGAATAAAAGTTGTCCAAAAAAATCAATTTAGATATTTAACTTCTATATTTATGCCCGAATCAAATCTCAATTGTACAATGTCTTTCAAAAAATCACTCCTGGCAGTTCTTATCTTTATTATGGTTTCTTGTTCAGGCAGGAAAGAGCTGTCTCAATGGCGCGGTCCGGACCGCGATGGCAAATACCCTCAAACAGGTTTATTGAATCAATGGCCGGATGATGGTCCCAAAATGCTCTGGTCCTTCGAAGGACTGGGCGCCGGACACGGAAGTGTCAGCATCGCTGAGGATCAATTATTTGTTCTGGGAATGCCGGATACCATAGGTGTCATATACTCCTTTGATATGGAGGGCAATCTTTTATGGCAAAAGGAATACGGACTGGAGTGGTATGCCAATTATACGGGTACGCGCTCGACCCCTACCATCGCCAATGGACTGCTTTATTTTGTAAGCGGACAGGGTGTGGCATTCTGCATGGATACGGAAACCGGCGAGGTCCTCTGGAGCGCGGATATGTTCGGGAAATTCGGCGCCCAGGAAACAACCTGGGGCATAGCGGAATCTCCCCTGCTTGACGGGGACCGGATCATCCTTATCCCTGGTGGTGTGGAGCATAATGTGGTGGCCCTTGACCGTTTTACCGGGGAGACAATATGGACCGGTAAAGGGAACGGCGAACCATCTGCCTACTGTTCGCCCATCCTGGTGCAGCAAAACGATACACGGCTAATAGTTACCATGACGGCCGAATCGGTCCTTGGTATTGATGCGGATAATGGCCATACCTTCTGGAGAATAGAACATAGACAGAAAAATAATATACATGCAAACAGCCCTGTGTATAATGATGGCAGGGTGTTCTGTGCCAGTGCGGAAGCTGATACCATAGAAGGCCACATAATGATACGGCTTTCGGAAGACGGGAAAACTGCTGAGGCCGGGTGGCGCAACCAGGAATGGTTCAACCTGATAGGCGGGATTATCCTGTATGAGGGATGTATGTACAGCTCGACTTTCAATAAAAAGGAATGGTATTGTATTGATGCCGGGACAGGTAATCTCAATTATGTTTCGGACCAGGTGTCGGGGGGAGCGATTATTTTTGCCGGGGGACTCTTTTATTGTTACGGGACTGACGGAGTTATGGCCCTGGTTGAGGCAGATGAAACTGATTGCAGGGTGATCAGCAGTTTTGAGGTGCACCTGGGAACCGACCAGCACTGGGCCCACACGGTTATTCATGATGGGAGGATGTATGTGCGTCACGGGAATGCCCTGATGTGCTATGATATAGCGGCTGAATAAAGGCAGGAACGACTGCAAACCCACCGCAGGCGGGCATAAACAATCCCGTGATGGTGGTGATTTTATTTGCATACTTTCCACATCATAAACCGGTAACATGCAAATTAAAAAGAGCAATCCAAACACCTTATAACCTGTCGGGTTGCAATAGAACACTTTCCCGTCAATATTAACTGTACAGCCTTCAAGTTATCACCGTTTGCAAGCATTTTCAGGTGGTATAAAATAAAATTACCACACAACATGAAATGCTAATATTGTTTTATACTTACATTCGATTAATTAAATCATAATCATTATTAGCAGTCTATGATTTAAAAAATCCATTCCACTTCATACCTCTCTCCGGGATAATTTTGAGGGATTTTTTATCCCTTGTTGATTGTGTCGAGAACACCCCTCACATATCCTACCGATTCGGCTAATCCCGGCATGGGGTTATCTTCATCCTTTTCGAATTCAAAGGCGATTTTTCCTGTATATCCTTTTTTGATTAAAACTTTGAGAAAACCGGGAATATCAATTACACCACGACCTATTTCAATGGTTCCACCTTCTTTTGTGGCTGAGCTTACATCCTTGATATGAACATCGTGAATCCGGCCGAAATATTTTTCAAAAGAAATTGAAGGGTCGATGCCAAGCCGTTGGGTATGGCCGATATCGATGCAGAGACCCATTCCCGCATCCATATCCTTGATTTTCTCATAAGCGCTTTCAGGACTTGGGTACAGTTCGTCGCCTGGGCCATGATTATGAATAGCCAGTTTGATGCCGTACTTTTTCACTTTTTCTTCTACAAGCGGAAGCAGATGATGTTCCGGCACACCGATGATCACCTTCATGCCGGCCAGACGGGCATATTCAAAAGCCCGGTTTACTTCCTGCTCGTTTTTCATGTAAATCACACCGCCACCGTACAGGGTGATTCCGGCATCTTGCACCTTTTTTACAACTGCCTGAATTTCAGCATCTGAACTGTCAATGGGCAGGTGAAAACTCTTAAAGGCAATGTATTCTATCCCTAAACGACGGGTCATTGAAAGCGTTTCATCAAGCTTGAACTTCCTGAAAGTGTAGGATGCGATAGCGAGTTGAAAGGGTGTATTTCCAGGAGGTGTCTGAAGCTTAAAAGGATGATCTGCCGTTTTGAAGGAAAACAGGGCTGCTCCTGTCAACCCCAGACCGGAAATCTTTACAAATTTTCTGCGGGAATGATTTTTCATGATGAATTAGAATAAAGGGTTTATGATTATCTGATTATTAGTAGCTATTCAGTTTTCAAGAGTCTCTTTTTTATATTCAGGTTATGCCACAGGAATCCCTTTGGGATAAGTTATACGTTATTTGTGTCTGTTTTCATATCAAAGGTAAAAATATTTGGGAAGAAGAAGGTAAGTTTCAGGTTACGGGATTTGTATTTACTCCTGGATTTGGTTCTATGTTCTTCATCACTCAACATTTTTAAATCTGTTCCGGTCCATAGAGCAGGTTCTCCCTGATAAGCGAAGGTAGTTGGACCGGGATTCTATTATACGTCTTTATTCTACAATAATGTGATCCCATCCGGGGTCATTCATAAAACAGGGTTTTAATCCATCCGATTACAATGAACTCATGGTAAGCAACCGGCAGCATATTAAATAAAGCCTGCCCCGTGAAATAGGTTTCTTTACTTAACCCCGACAGGGTTCCAACCATTTCGTGAACGAAGGGAACTAAATGTCTCATGAGCAGGTTTGAGCGATGGATTGTGGGAGCGAATAAACCCTGTCGGGGTTTTAAACATTAATGTGAATAGTATTTCTCAGGTCCTAATATTTTTAAAATAGATAAACGGAGAAGATCTTCATTGAGTTCACCATCTGTTGAAAACAGATGTTGAATTAGTGCTTTGTTATTTTTAACAGATTGCAATATTTTAGGAGTCAGGATCGCACCCAATGAAGATACCATACACCCCTCAGGAGCAACATTTAAAATCAGATCTGTCCCTTCATTCAGTTGTGATATTGTTTCACCGACATAAGGAACAAGTTCGCCGCATGGCTTAAATGTAGGGAGTACCGGTTTGGCTTCTGCAATGGTCTTTTTCATTTTTTGGGGAATTTCCAGACCGGAAGCCTTATATAAGGGTTCTGCTAACACATTCCTGAGATTATTTATGGTCTTTGTTGTTTCTCTAATATGACATTTCTTTTCTTTAATTAGATTCATTAATCTGTTTTTCTCACTCTTATCATCGGTATACTTTAGTTTATTTTGGTAAATATTAATATCTCTGTTGGCAAAAGTGATTCTTGATTCAAATATATATTCAAAATAACACCACAAAGGGGTGTAGGTCAGGTCAAAAGAATCAAATCCAATGGTATCTATCAGGAATTTGAGAATCTCTTCGATTTGGGTGACTCGTAAATAGACCTCACCTTCGACATGAATTTTTACTTTTCTATTTTTTAAATCTGACTTATTCTTTCGAATACGTAACCATTTATAATTGTACTCTTTTAAAATTCTCCGAATCTCATTGTTATTATACAAACCGTAACCAAAATATTTAGCAAGTCCGCCAAGCCTTGGAAGTCTTCGTTCAATTTTATCAACGATAAACAGGGCAAATTTACCCGGTTTTATATTATGCTCTAATATATCATGGACAGTTTGCTTTAATTTGCTGAAGTCAAGTTTTAATTTCTCGAATTCTTCAAAATTCTTGCAGTTTGAACCGGATTTTAAATAGATGGAATGTAATACACCCATCACAATAATCGCTTGAAATCCTTGTATGGTAATCCATTTTTCTACCTCACGGATATAATCATCTTTGTCATTTAATTCAGTAGCTATATTTACCAGAAATTTTATTGGAAAGTGTATATTCCGTCCCTCCGGGGTTTGGTTAAGGGAATTTTCAAGCATTTTGTTAAAATTGAGTTTGCATATATCCATATACTGTCCTTGTCTGCAAGGGCCGTCACCACTATGCATAAATAACACTACTCTTTCTTTCCCATTGACCAAAGGATCATCTGCCTCTTTTAGTCTGATAAAATCGTCTATAGCATGTATCATATCTGAAAAGACAGCTGCCAATGGAGCACAAACTGAATCTCCTACATATTTTCTGCCGGTCTTTATTTTTTCTTCCAGATCGTAAGAATCGTCGTCGTAATTGTCAATTACGGTTAAGCCGGAGGCTCTAAATACAGAGACAACTGCCCGGTTATCGTTCATAGTAGGGAAATATATTACATCATTTTCCTTATGCAGACCATCTAATGAGAACTCGTCTAAAGATCCTATGGAAAAATCTATATTTTTCTTTCCGGACAGCTCATTATGCAAATTTTTATTTAGTTGATTTAAATGCGTGTTTACACGATTCTCAAGATGAGCCAGTTCTGCAATCATTGCATCAGATTGAATTAATAGTGAGGGGATGTTTTTTGTAATTTCTGCCAGGACAGGAAGGGTTATACTGTCCGGTCCACATCTGAAAGTTGAAACTGTAACAACAGACATCAGTATTTCTGTATTGCCGGTTTCAATTTTTTTAATCAGTTCTTTTAACCTGGGATGTTTAATTATTTGATGAAATCGTTTGTTAGAAATTGCATAAGTTTTAGTCATTAGATCATGCGGATTTTTCCAATAGATGTAATCGAATTGTCTGTCCGGGTATGTTTCAAACACATAGGCAGGAATGGCAACTACACCTTTGTCTTTGAGAAGTTTCCCAATGTGGCTGTCATAAATTTTCGGATTCAGGACATACTCTCTTGCGCAAATGATCGAAATATTCAATTTTTTGTTGATCGCCTCTTCTATAAAATCCGCTGTAATCTCTGCTAATTCTTTTTTTAATTTTTCATATTCCTTTGCAGCATAAGCAATTGCATCATTGAACCTGCTTTTTGGAACGTTCACTTTATAGTATTTGAAAATTGAATGAAATTCATCATACAACTGGTCAGCAATATTTTGGGACTCAGTTTTGTTCAGGCTTATATCAAACAATTTGAACCGGGCTTCAGGATACTTTGTTTTAGCGAAATGGTGGGCAATAAGAACCCCTCCCTGATTTGTGGTACAGGTCCTGCCGACACTCTCTCCTTCAACAGGTAAAAAGTCTATTTGTGGTAACATGATAATTCCGTGTTGTTCTCTGGCAAGGCGGAGAAATTGTCCGGTTGCACCAATGTTCGGTGCACAAGTATCTATAGGAAACAATGGCTGCCCTTCCATAATGTCTCTTTCTTGCACATTATCGATATGCACCGGTATATCGAATTGTTCGAACACTTTTCCAAAGAAAAAGGCTTTTTCTGAAATAGCGAAGCTTCTTGGAATTACCAGCTTTTTCTTATCCTCAGATTTTGGCAGTTTATCATCGATGAATTTCCAGATTGCGTTGTATGCTTCGGGAATCTTGTTCTTTTCACCTCTCTTTCTCTGGGCCTCGAGCTCATTAACTGCTGTACAGCCTCCAAGAGTCAGTGAGATTTTGCCGTGAATATCTTCAAAGATGAGCTTCGTCCTCACGCACCGTGAATTTTTATCTCCACAAGCAGCGCCGCGGCATACTATAATTTTTTTATCAAACTCACGTTCAATGAGATCATCCAGATAGCAGTATTCTTCGATTTCCGGAAGACCTTTGTCTTCGATACTTTTAACGAGACCAATACATGCCCTGTGCCCTGGAAATGGCGGAACCAGACAGAAGGTTTTCGAACTCATATATTCCTGTGCTCTGTGTGTGACTGCTAACGGCAGGGGATCACTCAGCATGGTCTGGCCGTGGAGTAGTGCTATGGGATTATCAGGGAATTCTACCTGGTGCCACAGGGATCGAGCCATATTCTCCACAATTGCATAGCAGCATGAAGCCAGTATCTCATTCTTACTATAACCTTCCGCCTGCATTTTTCTGGCATTTTCCATCAGAAATACTGCACAAGTGGCATTGATTCCATAAGCCTTCCGCGCTTTAAAGGCTTTACCATAGGCTTCCGCTATATTTTCAATATTAAATAAGGTTTTAAGGGTATCCATCAAGCTTCCGGTTCCGGCAGAACACTTGATATTCATAGCATTGTCAAATAGTTCCTCCTTTTTCAGGGAAATGACCGAGATCTTGGTATCTTCACCTCCAATATCAATTAACAGACAGAAGTCTTCATTTACTTCATTTATACCTTTGCGTTTTAATTTTACAATATGATCTTTAGCAAGCTGAATTGATCCCCTTGCGTGGGCATAATTTTCAACCAGGACGGAAATTCTTTCTTTAATATGTGGATAAATTGCCTTTAAAGTCTTCTGAACCTGGTATCTTCCACTTCCTGTTATCCCAATGTTTTGAATCTTTAATTTGTCTATACCCCTGGATTTTAGTTTCCTGAAAATGTGTTTTATCGTGTTAATGGTATCCCCGTGATTATCATAGAAATTTTGGAATAGCAGTTTCCCTGTCCTGGCGTGGTTTACCACAATCTTCGCCATGACTGAACCAATATCAAGACCGATATTAACTGGCAGATTCATAAATATTTCGGGTGAGACAGCTTCGATTTCCGGATCGGGCAACCTTTCGTACAATCCTTGCTTTTCATACTTTTCTTTTAATGCTTTAAAAGGTGGTAATTCTATTAACGTATCCGATTTTCTCAATTGCACTGCATTCTGTTTTCGAAAATTACCTTTTCCAATGCTCTCCACCAGATACTTCATACCTGTCATTATGATTGTTTGTTCCTTATCATAGACAATCTCTTTTACTCCGTTCGTTTTTAAAAAATCTTCTGCACAATTTCTGGCATACTGCCATCTGAATACTCCTCCTGTCAGGTATACCTTATCGGCCCCACGGGACATTTTCCTGCATGGTTTCATTACTTCAGACTTCATTGTTATGGCCAGTGCACGATCGAGAGGAATTCCCTGGTTCTTATCAGAGATTGTAGCTGAAGAACTGAATACCCCACACCTGTCAGATCTGACAGGGACCTGCTCACGTTCATCTTTCCCCTTAGTACCAAGATAATCAACCAGAAGCTGATCAACATCTTCCCTGTTAATGTCCAGTTTATCCAGAATCCTGCTTAAATTGATCCCTGTTCCTGCTCCACATCGTGGATTCACTATTAGCAGATCATCTTTCAATTCTTCGTTTTTATCAATACAAATAACCATATAACCAGATGCAGAGAGATCTATAATGCCAATTGTCTCCAATTTGCTGTCTTCTTCCACGCGTAAAAAGAATTTTGCTGCAGACCACAGAACGGCTGCCGGCATAATCGATTCGCCGCGACTTAAAACCTTTTTAGTAATCTCCGAAAGTTTTCCCGTAATATATATTGATTCCATACTATTATTCATCGGGTTCCCCGCGTTTCTTAACAACTCCATAATACCGGATTCCCTGAACAGTTTCCGAATATCATCGTTATTCGATATTATTATGCTGTTGGTTAATGTTTCAGAATTATTCTCAGTAAATGAGTCGTAGGTTCTCACGTGAATATGTTCAATTCCTGCATCAATAAAGACCTTTCGTCTTGTTATACCTTCATGAAAGGATTCAACTTTCAGGGTGGAAAAAATTTGTGGGAGAGAGGGGATATATTTTTTTATCAAACTGTCTGGTGAGGCAGGAATTATCTTATCTCTATCAAGTTTGTATGCTTCTTCCGGGTTCATTTTGTCATATGCTTAATTTTTGTCTTGATACATACAAATATAAATATTATGCAATAAGTAAAAAGACATATTAAATAGAGTCGGTCTATAAACTAAGCATTTAGAATTTTTTAAAAATAACAAATTACAAGCACCAAAATACAAATAAATCTCAATGACCGAAATCTCAATATTCAAAGCTGTTTTGAACATTTGATCATTGATATTTCGAATTTATTTATTCACAAAATAATTAATTTTCAAAGGTGTTCATGAGTTCACTTCGTTCGGTTGTTATTTGTTTTTTGATATTTGGTGCTTTAATTCAAAAATTGTTTGACTTTATAGACAGACACTAAATAGACATCTGTTGTTGGTATTTTTAAAAATAAAGATACGACAAAAATAGAGGGTGAGACAAATGATTGTTATGTAATATTTCTATTTTACGAGTAAAATTCACAAAACTCTTATCCCTGTCGGGGTTATTAATACAACTCTGCCAGGTCTTTCAGACCCTGGCAGAGTCGTAAAGTGATTCAATAAATAAAAATATTTATTATTATTTTAAATATTATGTAATTTTTTTATACCTAATCCTACTATTATAATGGAACAACTATAACAAACCGTTTGTATTGAAATCAATAAATAAAATAGAATTATTCGAAATAATTGAAAAATATCAGGGGATCATCCATAAAGTAAATAATATTTATTTTAGATATAAGGAAGACAGGGAGGATAATTTTCAGGAAGTTATTTATCAATCATTTATATACTGCAATTAATAAGCTCAGTGAAATTGAGAAGGCAATTATTTTATTGTATTTGGATGAAAAATCTTATAACGAAATCGGAGAGATAATTGGTATATCAAAAAATAATGTTGGGTAAGAAAAAAAATGAGAAAATATTATGAATCTAATCTTACAAGATTAGAAAATAATTTAAAAGAAATTCAAGATTAATTAAAAATTTTCCTGTAAACCAGAGGTTTAGCTATGACAAAGCTACCTGTGATGCTTTCAAAGAGGAATTTGGTTATTCTATTACGGGTGAATTTATTACCAAGCTTAAATCGACTGTTTTTTAAAGTCACCATCAGATGCTTTATAAATTGCCTCTTTCAATATCTTAACAAGCGAATGCTGCGGATAAGTTATATTTCGACAAAGCATTTTCAAATTTGGTGAAAGCCGGCGATACCCCCAGATGCAACGTTTCAAGGTTTCTTCGTATCCTTCTCTCTGAAAATAAAATGGCATGTTGACTTCAAAGTAAGAGATACTGTCCGCGTCTTTCAGCAAATCAGAGCACGGATCACCACCAACCTCGTGCCGTTCCACAAGCCGGCAGGATTCATCGATGATGGATTGTTCCACATGACATTTATGTAAAATTTCTTTCAGAATAATCGCGCCGTTATTGGCATGAGCGACTTTAAATGCATTGTAATCATTGAAATCGGAACGACATACTTTTCGCCTTTCATCAGCGCGGTCAATATCATGGGCCAGTGCGGCAATCTGTAACGCCTCATCGGCATCAGGCTTTAGTTTCAGAACCCACTCAAGAACATTTTCCGCATGAACAGGGTCTTCAGGCACGCTTGATTTGGAAATAACCGAGCGTATTTTTCGTTTGGCACACTCGATACTATCCATCATTCCGGCAAATAATGATTCGACGTATGGTTTCTACATTCATTAAGACAGCAATCACAATTAATACCGGATAGGGCTGATTCAGTACGGCTCCCAGAAAAATCAGGAAAACCCTGACATCACGCCCAAGCCTTATCCCCTTTTGGACGCGGTTTTTCATGAGCTTGTCATACTTGTCCGCTGTATAACTCAGCATGAAGGAACCAATGATAGCCAAAAATCCCACACCTAAAGCCAACGGGGACAAGTTTTGACCATAGACATACCAAGTCAGCCCGAACAGTAGAAAAGCATCCGCATACCGGTCCAATACCGCATCGAACCATCCGCCATAGTCGGAAGACAAATACTTAAGCCGCGCCACTTCCCCGTCCGAACCATCGATGATAGAGGCGAATTGTGCGATGATTCCACCCAAAGCCAAATACACATAAGTGCCCAGGGCAAAGAGTCCCGCCGCAATCATTGATAGCATAAAAGAAAAAATAGAAATTTGATTGGGCGTGATATTGAAATTGACAAGAATCTTAGACAAACGAATTGAAACAGGGCGGTTCAGCCAGCGTGCGACCGGGCCATCGTTGGTTTTGCACTGTAGCGAATCCAAAAGCTTTTTCCCGGCTTTTTGGAACGCTTTGTCGTCATCAATATCAATCCAGAATCCACGCACTTGAACTGATCTCGCGTGTTTTTCAGCCGCCAAAACACGTATTGCGGCGGATAACGTCGTATCGTTATGAATTTTATAGGCACTTTCCAATGCTCCAAATACCGCTGGTGTACAAAGAAAAAGACCGGTGTCAAAACCGTTGAAATCATCAATGGTTTTGCCGATATTGAGGATGTACCCGTTTTCAATACGAACCCTGGTTACATCCTCCATATCAACAAGTGGATTGTTTGTATCGGTATCCACCGCCAACAGGACTTCGTCTTCGTTAAGCGATTGTTTCTGTAATGACTGAATAATGGCCGGATCAAAAAGATGATCCGCCATCAATAACAGAAAAGGTTCCGTAATAGCGTCCCGTGCCTTTAATACGGAAAAACCGTTTTCTTTTTGCCACTCGTCATTCTGAATAAGAGTGAGCTCAAAACTTAAGCGTTTGGCAAGTTGTTTTAAGAAGTTGGCAACCTTTTCTTCCTGATAGCCTGTGACCACATAAAACTCATCTGCCCCGCCTTCCATAGCAGAGCGGATAACGCGCTCGATCAGCGGCACACCAAGCAAAGGAATAAGCGGTTTGACTTCACCCTTTGCTCTAAGCCGGGTTCCTTGCCCGGCGGCGATGATCAGGCACTTCATAGACTATTCCCCCTTAATGAACATTTCGGTCATTTTATACGCCTCGTCATCCGTAAATTGTTTTGGTGGATGTTTACAAAAATAGGCGCAAGGCGCGGTCAGAATATCGCCTTGTTTGCGATCCAGCGCAAGTTTGGCGCAACGGATGGAATCAATCGCCACCCCTGCCGAGTTTGGTGAATCTTCCACGGAAAGGCGCAATTCAAGATTCATCGGCACATTACCAAACAGTTTGCCTTCCATGCGGATGAAACAGACTTTGTTGTCTTTTTGCCAGGCAACATAATCACTCGGGCCTATATGAATGTTTTCATTCTCAAGACGTTTGGCTGCAACCGCCTGCACCGCCTCAGTCTTGGATTCTTTCTTGGAAGCCAGCCGGGCACGGCTAAGCATGTTTAAAAAATCCGTGTTGCCGCCGGTATTTAACTGATAAGTCCGTTCCAGCTTAACCCCCCGTTTTTTAAACAAATCGGTAAGGATGCGGTGAGTGATGGTGGCGCCCAATTGCGCTTTAATATCGTCACCGATTATCGGGATGTTCTTTTCTACAAACCGTTTTGCCCATACCGGATCACTGGCAATGAATACCGGGATATTGTTCACAAAAGCAACACCCGCTTCCAGTGCGCAACCGGCATAGAACCGGGTCGCCTCCTCTGAGCCGACAGGAAGATAATTCATCAGAATCTCAGCGCCTGAATCTTGCAGGGATTTTACGATTTCCTTATCTGTCGGTTCAGGCTCATCCGAAAGAACAAAGGTGTATTGGTCAGCATAGTTTTTCATGTGTTCGGAGAAGCCGTCCAGAATTTTGCCCATTTTGACTTTAACCCCAGCTTTTGGAATATCAGAACAAAAGACGGTAGTACAATTGGGTTTGGAAAAGATAGCTTCATTGACATCTATCCCAACCTTGCGTTTGTCAATATCAAATGCCACAACAACTTCGATGTCTCCAGGCATATAACCGCCGATCTCCCAGTGCATTAAACCGATGGCATCATTGGGGGATTTGCTTCGGTAATAATGGATGCCCTGAACCATGGAACTTGCACAATTTCCGATACCGACAATGGCTACTTTGATTTTTCTCATAATGATTAGTTTACCTCCTTAATTGATTAGAATAAATGAGTTTCTCAACAGCAAGATGTTGGAAAACTCAGATGAAAAAATAATTTTATAACATATGCTATCATATATATGTGGCCTAACGGCAGGCATCGGCGGTGCGGCTGTAAGCCGGGTCCGTTGCATGCCTTGGTTAGGCAAGAAATGTCTATTGTCAAGGGCTGAACCCTTTTCTTTCGGCCCGGGAGGTCAAGCCGTTGAGAGCAAAGGCTGTCCTACTGCATTGGCAAAATCTCTTACGTCTTGTTCATCACCTCTAAACAGACGGCCTCGCTCCAACTTCAGAGAGGCGGTCATTGCAGCAAATTTCCCAACTTCATCAAGTTTAGCGGTTCTCTCCCTATAGAACAGATAGCCAGCCATGTAAGTGTCGCCACAGCCGGTTGGGTCAACGGTACCTGTATTCCTGGGTGGATAAGCGGGAGCCCAATATGATTGACCTTTGGAGTAAACCAGCGAGGGATTGTTCCCACGGGTTATAATCACTTCCTCCGGACCATAACTTGATAGTTCGGCAGCGATTTTTTTTATATCCTGTTCATGCGACAACATTCTTGCCTCTTCTTCGCTAGCTTTTACTATGCTTACAAAGGCAAGCGCTGCCCTTTTCTCTTTCCATGCTGCATGCCTTACTCGCGACCAGCCTCTGCTTCCCGCCACAACATCTCTCACGAATCCTTGTACATCGAGCGAAATTCTTGCCCGGCGTGCAAGAAACCGGATTACTTCAAGTGGAATGTCATACTTGGTCAACGGGCCAAGATGGAAAATTCTGGCTTCAAAGCTTGATGCATCGCTGACAGTAAACGGCATCGCCACATCTTTCACCCATTGCTCCCTCGTATTGGTGTCACTTGAATACATGTTCATAAACGTCGTTGTCAGGTTACTTTCTCCCAAGAAAACAGGGATTTGTTCTTTCTCTAATTCGCTCAAAAGGGAAGTATCCTGGTGATGTAATTTAGTAATCACCGCAACACTCATGCCGAGATTTTTTAAAGCAACAGCTGTATAACAGGCTGTGCCTCCGGACATCTCGATTTCACCGTCAGTGGTTTTTACGATGTCCTTCGTTATATGGCCAACTACGCAGACATCGAACGTCATTGGTTGTCCTTTTCTTTCTTTGCAGGATTCGATCCTTGCTTGTGACACGCGTATACTATTAAGTTTATCAAATTCTCCGCGACTGTTTGGCAATAAAAATTTTGCCCCAATGCTGTTAAAAAGAGGCCGGCGAAAAGGAGGCCTCCCAACAGAAGGTAATCTATCATATCGGCAAGCTTGTCGAATTGAAAGACTACTGTGATCAAAGCTCTTGATGCAGGTACCAAAACGGAGGGGAGCTGCTAGGTAAGCTGTTCGCGATGTCGCCAATCTTCGGAAAACTACTCATAATCCTGATTGTCTTGCATAGCGGCCGATTCTTTCATTATAGTTCTGCAGTTAGTTAAATCCCGTCTTACACTTCCCATTTTAATGTAGTACCGGCTAATGAGGTGCCGTCTCATACGAATTCCCGGACACTTGAGAACCTTGGACAAATAGCGCCTGATGTTGTGTTCATTCTCCGCCTCAGTCGCTTAACATATATTCTACCGCTAATTAAGTCATAATATACCGTATTTGCAAGAAAATACAGAATACTTTAAAGGAGTCCTTTGGACAGATAATTCTCAATAAATAATATAAATTACAAAAATTATACGTATAATATGGCAAAAAAGCCCCCTTGTCGTACGGACCTGTCCCACGCTGGGATTCTCCGCCCGATTGCGTAAACTCCCCCTTGGTCGGGGACTGTTTGCATTCGAGCTTCCAGTCGGACCAGTTCTTGCCGGTGTCCTCTGATGTAAGCCGCCGCACTGTATCAGCCCAGTCACTCGACCGGATCAGACTCCGCACCTCTTCGCACCGCAGCTTCCTGCCAATGTAGGTCATACTGACGCTGGTGCCCACCCGTGGTTCGGGCGAAGGTACGTAGACTTCCTTCTTAACTTGACAAATCCATGCAATGGCTCCACTCTTCCTGTAATAATCAAGAGGTATCATACCATGAAGAAATTCCGGAATCGTCCAGGCATCAACGATTAAAGTTGCTCCAAGAAGAGAACCCTTTTTTAGAAATAAACGCCGGGTAATTTTAGTTTTCATGGCTTGAAAGATTTTAATTACTCCAGTATTCGATGTCAGGCGGAAACACCTGACATCATGTAATATTTTCCTCTCTAAGTTATTTATTTACTCAACGTGACTTCCAGCTTTAGCTTTTTACCCGCAGGCAATGTGATGCTGCGTTCCCGGGCGTCAAAATTCGTCCAGGGTTTGCCATTTATTCGCACACCGGTAATCTGCACTTTCGGATCGTCCACGGGTGAGACGAAATGTTTCTTCGGGCCATCTAATTCGAAATAGAGCACCACCGGCTTTTTGTTTACAAAGAGATTGAGGTAGAGATAGTTGAGGAATCCGTGCTCAATTTCGTGGTATGACGTATGCCATGACCCCGCTTTCTCACCTTTTCCCAGGAACGATCCGTCCGGAGTAACCCTTAAGAATACGTCGCCATATTCACGATCCCTGAAATAGCGATCATAAAAAAGCTCGGTCTTTTCAAAATTTTCCAGATATTGCTCTTCCTGGGTGACATGGTAAAGTTGAAGTTGCAGAAATGCGCCGTAGATCTGAATCCACCAATATATTTGTTGTGAGCCTGCAGGGCGATAAGGCGGGGCTTTCTCAACTGAGTTAAACCATCCGCCTTTTTCCTCATCCCACCCATAGCGACAGAGTTTGTCACCCAAAGCCTTGCCATGCTTCAGATAGCTTTCTTTTCCGGTTAGCTAATAGAGACGCAAAAAGAACAACGCGGCAGTTGAACATGCTCCCAGATAAATGCTTTCTTTTCCATCCACTAAATAAGGGACATAATTCCACTCCCGGTCAAATCCATTGGGGTATCCCAATATCCAGCCTTCCACAGGATCGATCATCCGCTCGATGCTTAAATCGGCCAGATGCTTTGAAAAGCTTATCACCGCCGAATCCCGGGTAGCCAGAATAAGATTTGGCATCAGCGAACCCTGGCCATAGTGTGAATGTTTAGCCTTGGAAGAATCACTGACGCTCAAATCCCGGTTTATTTTCATATAATAGCCATCGAACTCTTCATCGTGGGCGTATGTTTTGTGGATTTCAACGGATTTCATGACATGAGATAAAGCACGTTCATCCCCGGTGACAAAATAATACTGTGTAAGTCCAACGTTGCTATAGAGTTGCGAGGATGCACTTTTGTCGGTTTCCTTCGGCTCGCCGGTCTGAGAGATGCTGCCGAACCAGCCACCATATTCCTGGTCCCAGCCATATTTAAGTAAATAGTCCGTTGACTTCCGGGCAACATCGAGATACTTTTCTTCCCCTGAAAGAAGATAAGCCGTAGAGAAACTGAAAATCTGGCGGCTGATCATCGCCGGCATTTTGTCCCAGGGAGGTTTCGGCTGCCAGTCACGGGATAAATTTAAATAGAAGGTTCCGTGTTTTTCGTCCCTGACATGTTTATACCAGTAAGGCATAAGATCGGTTAACACCTGATCGCGCCAGAATTCACCGTTCATAAATTTTTGTTTACCGGTCGTATCAACAGCATTCTCCGCGGCAACTGCTTGCCCAACAACAAGAAAAACCAGTATAACAAACAATACCTTCTTTGACGAGAATTGTTTTTTGGGGTTTTTAGTCATTACATGGGATTTTTAATTCTTGAATAAATTTCTTTTGTTGCTCAATCAAGCCACTACTTAAACGGAGTTCACGATGTTCAAATGCATATTGTAACATCTTATCAAGAAGCATCTGATTTTTACTATAATAACCACCTGCTCTTAATTCGTTTAATTTGACTCTATCCAAAGCAGATCCTGATTTCTCCCAAGTCTCTATCCATTTTTCTATTTCTTTTCTTTTAGAATCTTTCATTTTTAGATATTCTCTAATTTATTCTATTTAGGGCTTAACATATATTCTATTGCTAATATACGTAAAGTAACCATAAACTTCAATAAATACAACGTGAGAAGTCCGTTTAATAATTTGGATACGGTTCAATTTTGTTAATATTTTACTAAATAAGAAAGTGTTATGAAAAAATGACCCACAACAATTCTGATGACAAGCTTGTTTATTTTTTTCATTGCAATCGGCGCCAATTCCTGTTCGCCAAAGAATGAAGGCAAAGGAGAGCCAGTGACTCCAACAAAAGATTTCCTTACTGAACGGATGGCAAAAACTCCTTTTGAAAAGGAGTGGATTTCCCGGGAAGACTTGCCGGTCTATTCAGACCTTGAATCAGGAGGGTAGCACAGATGGGTCATGCCGACATTTTCAATACCTTTTTCCCGTGCGGAGAAAGTGCCGGAATATCTTTCCCGGTATGTGAATTGGCATCGCTATTACCGATCGTGGGATATTGCGTGTAAGGGATCGTATGGGTTAATTTCATTATTTTATCATTATTATTGACCTGTCTGCACCCTTAATATACTCCCAATCAAGTGGATGGAACTTATCTAAACTTGTATTAGGTAAAATTTTCTTTGTCGCAATAAATTGAGCTGGAAAGTCAATCCATTTGGCAATTGAGCATCAACTATAAATTTCATGCAACTACTTTGCGAATGGATTTAATCTTTGTTAATCTTGAAGCATATGTTAAGCATGCACGAATATCATCGGTCTCAATTGCCGGATAATCTTCTATTATCTCCTGAATGGTCATACCTGCTGATAACAAATCCAGTATCATCTCAACAGGATATCGCATATCCCGGATTGCAGGTTTTCCATGACAAATCTCTGGATTAATTGTTATCCTATTTAATAAGTTATCCATAATAGTATTTTTATCAATTTACTTACATAGATAATCATTCCTTTTAGAACTTTTAAAGTTTCTATGGTTTGTTAGCCATTGTACCCAACGAACGGCGCTAAAATTTAGTTGCCGTGTTATTTGCAGTTTCCTTTCCATTTACTAACATATTTAAATAAAGGTAATTAACTTTCAAAAACATGCAAACCGGCAATTAATTTTAACGCATGTTAGCGTTTCGTGCTTTCCTACTATCCTGTCCGTATTTCAATTTTTGTTGGTCATTTTATTTTCCCTTGTGCGGTAGGGCATTTTTAAAAATTCTTTTTCTCTCTCTCGGCTTGGCTTTGCAAGCTATTTGGTAAAACTTTAGCATTGGCTTGTATGATTTTAGAAATGTGCCTGCTAATTAGGTTGGTATATGAGAGTTTAATTCATATAAGATTTAGAATTGCTCCTTACCAAAAGTACTTTCAGCTTTTTTACTTGATTTACCTTTCATATTAAAAGAATAGGATACGTTTAACTCAATTATCGGACCATAGCGATTATATTCGGCTTCCTGACGAAATAGCTGTTCACCACTGCTATTAAACGCACGAGTACTTATGTTGGTAATATTAGATTTTAAAATATTAAGTGCTATCAAGGAAAAAACCCATCCTTTTAGCCGCTTGGAGGTGTAATTCAATGAGGTATTGGCCATATAAAACATTTCATCTCTTCCCTGGGCAGTGATAGTTGCCGATCTAAAATCAATATCAGCTGTAAATATCAATGATTCTGTTAAATTGAAATTTGCATTTCCTTTTAAACTCCAGTTAGTACTTCTATTATTTTCATTATACCCGAAAATATCCGCCTCTACCCGAAAATTGTATAAGGAACTACTTATAAAAAACTTTGCGAAATTACCAACTACAAAATTCATGTTCAATTCTATCCCTGTTGCTTGGGTATTTGCGGAATTGGTATAGCTTCGTATCAACACATTCTCTTTTTCATAGACAGTATTTACACGAAAAACTGCATTATCTGTTCCACGATAAAATCCAGTAAGGCTAATATTTGACATCTTGACTTTTCTATTTAAAGCAAGTTCGAAATTTGTATGGTATTCCGGTTCAAGGGCAGGGTCACCTACAACATAAACTTCAAAGTGTTCCCTGTAAAGAAAGGGAGTCATATTGATTAATGGTGGCCTGCTTATTCGCCTGCTAAAGGCAGAGCTTACTTTATTTTTTTCTGAAATAGAGTAATTCATATGTATTGTGGGAAACCAATCTAGCTTATGTTCCTCATACCTTGATTTTGTTATTCTGTCAAAGATTGTGAAGTAATCGGGATTTTCAACATCCATTACCTGATCTGTGTATTCTAGTCTTAATCCGGCCAAAAATTTAAATTTACCTAAACTGCCCGAATAATCAGCATATCCTGCATATATGCCACGTCTGAAGTCAATGGCGTTTTCAAAGTAATTATAATCGCCCCATACATTGTTTATTACATTAAGAGTGTCAAAGCTGAATGCTCCGTTGATTAGAAAATACTGAGGCTGTATTCCCAAACCTAATGTATGTCCATTATTCAACTTTTTGGTATAATCAATCGATAACCTATAACCATCAAGAGGGGTATTGTCTGTTTGTATAAAATGCTTTTCAATATCACCCATAAGCTCAGATAATGGATTAAGTTGGTGTTGTTGATTATCCATTTCACGCCTGAGTTCCGAATGTTCGAATAAAGCAGAAATTTTCAGTTCTGAATTACTGTCGATTTTTTGAGTATAGTCGATATTGGCAGTATGAAAAATACCATATCGCATACGCTTATTGGGATTATAAATCCAGTATTCATTAACAGGAACACCAATTAAGGGGTTTTTATCAACATCACCATAGAAAGTATGGTAATTATAAAGAGCAGACCGGCCTTTAGTGCTGTTTCCGAAAAAGTAGGAAGCTGAAATACTTGATTTATTGCTTAACTGATAATCCATTGCCACATTTGCCGTATAATTTTGAGACCATTCAGTACGCGGACCATTCGGTACCATGTGATAATATGAATCATTTTCCTGCCACAGGCTTGCAAAGCCGGAACGGGTCCCGTTCACGTTCTTTTCATTGAAATTTAATCCACCGTATAATGATAATTTGTTTTTACTATAAATGAAGTTTAATCCTCCTCCAAACCGGTTATCGTTCACGTTATAGTTACTTAATTGATGAGTATAATTGCCCCAGGGAGCTCCACCAATTAGCCCACTGGCAGAGATTGACAATCCTTTTCCACGTGTTTTTTTTGTTGTTATATTAACAATTCCACCTTTCCCCTGTGCATCGTATTTAGCTGATGGAACAGTAATTATATCTATACTCTCAATATTTGTGGCTCTAATTTGTGATAGCACCGTAGAGGGTTCCATGTGGGTAGGCTTCCCATTTAGATAGACCATAAAATCGGGTGTTCCTCTAACTGAAATTACACCATCAGCATCGATTGAAACGGAAGGAATTTTATTTAACACATCAGCCGCATTACCTCCTTTGGTCGTCTGAAAATCCTGGATTCTATAGGTGACCCGATCTAAATGAGTAGTTACTGTTTTAGCCCACTCTTTTACTACTACTTCATCTAAAGCAACTGTTAAAGCACTTAACTGTATTTCTCCAATATATACTTGCTGATTTTGCTTGTCGATATGAATATTTTTTATTGTATCAGGTTCATATCCGATAAATGAAATCACTGCGTTAAAATTTCCAAATGGAAGATTATCTATATAGAAATTCCCATCTTTATCCGATACTGTACCATTTACAGAAGCTGTATTATTTTCAAGAATAAGTAAAACATTTGCGAAAGGTATTTTATCATTAGTGGCTTTGTCTGAAACAACGCCTATAATACTCCCTTTCTGTGCAAAAACATTTGTTACCCCGTTTATTATTAAACAAATGGATACCAACACAATATTTCTCATGTTAAACATATTTATACCGATCGTTTTTCCCCTTATTAAGAACACTTTATGCAACTTCTTTTTCAAGCAGCTTCAAGAAAAGCGATTTTTTTCTTTAACTGTTTGATTTTCTTTTCTTTCATAGTAAGCTGTATGTTTTTTAGCATGAACGCTAACGGTCGGCGGTATGTTTTGTTACCGATTTCGAAGCACGTCATTGTCAAGTTGATACAAGGTTTCATGTGTACTGGAAAGCTTCATTAACCTACTGTCCCGGCAATAAAATATCCAGCATGTGTGTGCCCGGAATGTCCACCGGGGCATATCGTAAAGATATGCAAATAGGTCAAAGGGAGCAACCTGTTGAAGGCAATATTTGTCCACAGGATGCTTAGAAATCCCGAAGCCCTT
>JAUWBB010000304.1 GCA_030605195.1 Bacteroidota bacterium | reverse complement strand
CAAATCCATTTCCGTAAAATTGTCGATTATTCTCTTCGTCAATGGCTATGAACAAAAAATTCTTTGCATCCAGCTTAATATCGAAGTTAAAGTTTTTAAAATTATCATGAGTAATTGTACCATTTGTAATGGCAATATTTTCTTCAGGATCATATAGTTTCATATTTTCAAACAGAATGGTATTATCCCTGATTCTGATTTCTTCCGAAAAACTATATCGCGTTTGTAAATAATTTATCAGGAAGGAGGTTTTCTGTAATTTAATATTTCCATTGATCAGGGGATTTTTCAACGTTCCGCCGATAACCAGATTACCGGTAGCAACTCCGGCCAACTCCGTTGCAAATTTTTCCATAAACGGCCCAAACATATTTAACCGCAACTTATCCAAACGTAAATCAAACAATACCGATTTGTCTTCAGGCTTGTAATCACCCTCAATATCTATTGTTTCGATATTACCATGGTATGACCAGATGTGCAAATGCAAAGCCTTGTTTAAGGTATCCCATGTGCTGATTATTTGGGTATTTCCAAAGGGCTCCTGGTTAACCGTAAATTCTTCAATGAAAATATCTGACTGAAACAGCGGGTTGGAATATAAACTTGTCAGGTTTGCGTGTCCGTTTATTATTCCTAATATTTCGAGCTTTTTACCGGAAAATGTGTTCAGTGTAGCCAGGTGCAGATTATTAAATTCAGCTTTGAGAGTATCCTTTATATTTTCAGAAATTGCGCCATTGAGGTAAAATAACTGATCTTTTTTATTTACCGAAAAATCATGAATATTAATTATCCTGCTGTCGATTGTAATTAAACTTTCATTGACAGACCAAACGGAATCCTTAACAAAAATTTTTACAGGTTTAATTTTTATTTCAAGCTTGGGTTTGTTTGATCCGGGCTTAGGCGAGAATTTTACTGAGGTAAGAAGATCTCCTGAGGTTTTAAGTGTATCTTTATTGTGCCAGTTGATCCTTAGACTAGCAGAATCATCCTTCGCGTCAGCATAAAGATTGAAATTTTCAAGACTAATTTTGTTGTTGATAAAAAACTTATCACCACTGAGCCTGGTTGTAAAGATTTTATTTGTTGTTTCTGCCGTAAGCTCAAACCGGTTCAGGGTTTTGTTCCTGAACCCAAATAATTCTCCCTCACCGTGCAAATGAATCTTGCCTTGTGATGGTGAATATACACCCTTAAGATGTACATCCTGAGACAGTGAATAGGAAGGTATAAAGAATTGCACTATTTTATCTGTATTTTTAAACCGGATATCAAATGTAAAGTTGTTTTTTGCAATTCCTGTTGTATCGATATCTTCCTCAAAAGCAGAAGGTATAAAATTTTTAGTCAGATATTTGAACGATGCAAGAAGGGTGGCGAACTCATAGTTGCCTTTTAACTCACCATCAATAAAATCCGTTCTCAATGTGATTTTGCTAGAATCTCCCTGATTATTTGCCCAAAGGGTAAAATCATAAACATCCAGTTCTTCACCCCTGCGTCTGAAGTATGAATTCAACAGTTTTATCTCACCGTTAGTATTATCCAAATTGTCTCCAACAAAATTAGCTGTGATTATAAATGAAAGAAATGATGTGGAATCGTACTTGTCAAAATTCAGCTTGTATAAATTTGCTCTGGGAACGTTGGCGGTAAAGTCAAATTCGGGAATGTCCTGTGAAAAATCAAATCTTCCCAGGAAATTAAATTTCACATTCGGATCATCGATATATACTGATCCATCATACGCTTTTTCAGTAAATGTTCCTGAAAGTTCGATGCCTTTATAGTTGTAATCATTGAATTCCAAATCGTTAACAACACCTTCAAGAGATGCACTGAATTGCTTGCCACGAAAGGTATGTCCATCGAAGGAGGCATTCAGGGTAATTTTACCCACCCAATTTTCAGTTTTGGATAGTTTTCCTATGTCAAAATCTTCTGTTTTTAATTTGCCATTAAAGCTAAAGGTTGCTGCTGTGTCAGGCTTAATTAAAAGGTCCGTTGAAATATTTCCAAGATCCGAAGTAAATTTCCCATATGCTACAAAATCATCGATAAAACCTGTAAAGTTTCCTTTATATGTTATTAAACCTAATGCCTGGAAGCCTGCCGGCAGAATGATCTTTTTCCCGGTTTGGGGATTATTGAATTTTTCGATATCCTCAGTGCCGGTTATAAGCTTTTGAAGGTTGATAAAGATGAATGTTTCTTCGATATTTGGTAAACCAATAAAGTTGAAATCACAGGAAATAGTTGAAATATCTCCAAATCGCACATTTATTTGCTTGCCTTTCAAATCAGAAATTTTACCACTGAAATTTCCTGAAAAAACCAGATTCTGATCAAATTCCTCAAGGGCTGAGACAAAATAACCAACGTCAGAAAGATTTACGTCGGACGAATGAATGTTGGCCGTGAAATGCACCCTGTTAATGAATTCCTTAAGATCAGGGAAATCCTTATAAGATAGTTTCAGGTTTTTTGCATTCACTTGAGATAAGAGTGTTTCGATTTCAAGGTCAACAAAATGAATATGGGTATTGCATATCTGGATTTTGGATCTCAACTGGTCAATCTGAAAACCACTTTGGTCTTTGAACGTTAATAAATCTATGTTAAAATCAGCAATTGCTTCCTTTATGGATAAGTTTGTCAAGTTTATATTTAAACCGGAAAATCGTAAATCGGAAAAATTGATCCCTCTCTCCAGTGGTTTGTAATGATATGGTTTAAAGCTAAAACTGGAATTTTTCATTTCAATATTCCGGATATTTATATTCCATCGGGCTTTTGTTGTATCTTTTCGCCTTAATTCATCCGTAATAAACTTGAGGTTTATAATATTGTTGGAATCGGTGGTGAAATTTAAAAAAGAATTATTGATGCAAAGTTTATTAATAACAACTTTTCTGGCTTTTCGTTTAAAAGATTTAATTTCAATAACTAGTTCAGGAGCAAACAATAACGTGTCCCCGTGTTGATCTTCAATCAGCAGATTTCTAAAAATAGCCCGTTTGGAAAATAGCAGATTAACAGATTCAAGGGTAAACCTGGCATTAAGGTTTTCGGATATTTCTTTTGTGATGATATTGGCAAGCCATGTTTGGGTTTTACTGCTTCGCAAAAAGAAATAACCGGCAGAAGGCAATACTATGATTACCAAAAACAAAATGATTAATATTTTATATATTTTTTTAATATTTTTGATCTTTACATTTCCAACACAAAAAAAGCAAAAAAAGTTCAAAATTCAATAAAATTAACGATTCAAATGAGTATTACCATTCTGGGAATAGAATCTTCATGCGATGATACTGCAGCAGCGATCATAAGGGATGGTAATATTCTTTCAAGTATTGTTTCAACCCAGGATGTTCACAAGGAATTTGGAGGAGTAGTTCCGGAACTTGCTGCCAGGGCACACCAGCAGAATATTATACCTGTTGTTGATTTGGCAATTAAGAGGGCCAAAGTTGCAATATCAGAAATTAACGCTATTGCATTTACGCGAGGTCCGGGGTTGTTGGGATCATTGCTGGTTGGAACATCTTTTTCAAAAGGATTTGCACTTTCACAGGATATACCTTTGATCGAGGTCAATCATTTACAGGCACATGTTTTAGCCCATTTTATAAAAGTGAAAGGGAAGAAAACCCGGTTTCCGAAGTTCCCATTTCTTTGTCTCCTGATTTCCGGTGGTCACACTCAATTGATTATAGTTCGAAATTATCTTAATATGGAAACAATTGGCCGGACAATTGATGATGCGGCGGGTGAAGCATTTGATAAATGTGCAAAGATAATGGGACTCCCATACCCGGGGGGACCCCATATTGATAAAGCAGCAAAGGGAGGAAATCCCAAAGCCTATATATTCACAAAACCTAAAGTTAAAAACCTCAATTTTAGTTTTAGCGGGTTAAAAACAGCCTTTCTTTATTTTCTCAGGGACAAAGTAAAAAAAACCCCGGACTTCATCGAAGTGAATTTAGCCAACCTTAGTGCATCCATTCAACAAACTATTATTGAGATCCTGATTGAAAAACTAATTGAAGCAACCGAATTAACCGGGATTAAAGAAATAGGTATTGCAGGAGGTGTTTCAGCAAATTCCTGTTTAAGGGAAAAGATGCTGGCGGAATCGCAAAAGAGGAACTGGAAACTTTTTATCCCTGAGTTCAGATTTGCAACCGATAATGC
>JAUWBB010000327.1 GCA_030605195.1 Bacteroidota bacterium | reverse complement strand
AAAAAATCAATATGAAGTTGACCTTTCAGGATTTGGAATGAATTTTAACCTGGAAGTAACACCTGATGCTGAAATTCAGATTATTTTTGATTCAAAGATAGGTGATATAATGAAAGTGCGTGGTGAAGGAAACCTTAACCTTCAAATAAATCCACAGCGTGAATTTAAGATCTATGGTACTGTAAGTATTGAAGAGGGAGATTATTTATTCACTCTGCAAAATATAATCAATAAAAAACTGGAGTTACTGAAAGGCGGAAGCATTACCTGGAATGGTGATCCCAGGGATGCTAACATTGATATCAGAGGTGTATATAATCTTAAAACCTCCTTAAATACATTACTCTCGGATGAAACCTATAAAAAAAGAATTCCGGTTGAGTGTCATCTAATACTGAGTGAGAAATTAATGAATCCAAATATCAATTTTGATATTTCCCTCCCTACGGCTGATGAGGAGACCAAAACATATTTAAAGAATTCCATTAACACGGATGAGGAATTAAGCAAACAGTTTTTATCATTACTGGTAATTAACAGTTTTTTACCCGATCCTAACCTTACACCTTCAACTTTTCAACCATCAACTCCCGGTTATTCACCTGCTGTAGGAATTGCAACAAGCGAGCTCCTTTCAAACCAATTAAGCCATTGGTTATCACAAATCAGCAACGATTTCGATATAGGGTTTAATTACCGGCCAGGAGATGAAATAACTTCCAACGAAATGGAAGTAGCACTTTCAACCCAATTATTAAACGACAGAGTCACTATAAACGGAAATGTCGATGTCAGAGGGAACCAGGCAACTCAAACCAACACAAGTAATATTGCAGGCGATTTTAATGTAGATGTTAAAATTAATCAAAGCGGGAAATTACGAGTTAAAGCCTTTACCCGGGCAAACGATAAATTAATCTATGAATGGGCACCTTATACCCAGGGAATCGGATTATTTTACCGTGAGGAATTTAATAATTTTCAGGAATTGTTACAGAAGTACTGGAATATGGTCGCTACAAAAAAAGAATAAAATCCCACTCTTAAAAAATCAACTTCGAATTGATGGTTGTTTCGCGGGTGCCGGAGGGAGTATATTTCCTGATGTTTGGCTGAAATGTTGATAAGTTATATCATTGACGAGATATAATATTATAATTTATATCTCGTTTTTTTATAAATTCGCAAAAAATAAAATTCTAAAAATGAGTAAATTGTTTGTTTTGTATCAGATTAATTTAACTGACACGGTTTCAGGGGGAATCCCGATTGAAGAGGCACAGGAAATCACGTTATCATATTGGGAACTCGCCTTTAAAGGCGGGTGGATTATGGTACCTATCATTCTTTTATCGATCATTGCCGTTTATATTTTTGTTGAACGGTTTTTTGTTATCAGAAAAGCCTCAGTTGAAGATCTGCAGTTCATGAACCGGATAAAAGACTTTATTCATGACGGAAAAATTGAATCAGCTCTAACCCTCTGCCAATCTACCGATAAGCCGGTATCCAGAATGATCGAAAAAGGTATTCAGCGGATCGGAAGACCTTTAAGCGATATTAATGCTGCCATTGAAAACATCGGAAAACTTGAAATCTACAAACTGGAAAAAGGACTCCCTACTTTGGCAACCGTTGCCGGAGCAGCACCTATGATCGGATTTCTCGGTACGGTTATAGGAATGATCATTGCCTTCTACGACATGGCCAATGCCGGCAGCAACATCGATGTTTCCACGCTTTCCAACGGTATTTATACTGCCCTGATTACAACAGTTGCCGGTCTTATTGTGGGGATAATTGCCTATTTTGCCTACAATATACTTGTATCCAAAGTTGAAAAGGTTGTTTTTAAACTGGAAGCAAATACCACCGAGTTTATGGATCTGTTAAATGAACCAGTTAAATAAGGCATATGTTCATAAAGTCCTTTTTATTCGATACAAAAAGCACCAAAAAACAATAATCAAATAACAAATAAGCTCCAATGAATAAATTACAAATCCCAAAACTAATCTAACTGTTTGAATATTGAGATTTCGAGAATTGAGATTTATTTTGCCATAGGCATCACTTTGTGAGAAATTTGGGATTTGGAGATTGTTATTTATTATTTCCGGTTTACTCTGGTTAGGTTTAAGGATTTTAATTTTTTGTAATACTTTTCTTATCAAATTAATATTATGGGATTGAGTACAAGAAACAAAGTAAGTCCGAGCTTCAGCATGTCAGGGATGACTGATATAATTTTTTTGTTATTGATCTTTTTCATGATCACTTCCACATTAATTCATCCGACAGCATTGAAGTTATTGCTTCCTAAAAGTCAACATCAAACATCTGCGAAGCCGATCACCACAGTTTCCATAACCCGGGATCTACAATATTATGTCGAGGATATCCCTGTTGAATTGGAAAATTTGGAACGAATTTTGCATGAAAAACTGGGAGAAAACCCTGACATATATATCTCGTTACACGTTGACAGAAGTGTGCCCATCGAACATGTTGTAAATGTTATGAATATCGCGAAAAACAACCAGTATAAACTAATTTTAGCTACCAATCCAAAATGAAAACCTGGCTCGGGGAACATAAAAACGGGTTGTTTGGCACAGTTTTATTTCATTCGGTCTTAGCAGTTATTTTTGTAATTTTTGGTTTTATTACTCCACTGCCTCTACCGGAAGAAGAAGGTATACTAATTAATTTTGGTACAGACCTGGACGGATCAGGGCTTATCGAACCTTCAGCTACCCCTTCAACTCCCGAGGAAAGTCAGCCCGATACCAATACACCAGAGCCTGAGACGGAACAACCCGAAACTGAACAGGATATTTTAACCCAGGAGTTTGAAGAAGCTCCCGAAATTGAAACAAAAACACAACAAAACCTCGAAGAAGAAGAAAAAGAAAGGGCAGCTATTGAAGGAGAAAGAAGACGACAGGAAGAACTCGAACGCCAGAGACAGGCTGAACTGGAAAGAATAAGACAGGAAGAATTGGAAAAACAACGCCATGAGGAAGAACAGAGAAGAATCCGGGAAATCCAGGATCGAACCAGAAGGGCTCTTTCGAACTCGCAAAATCCCGCTTCCAATACAAGTGAAAGTGAGGGAGACACAACCGGACCCGGTAATCAGGGCAGTGAAACAGGCTCGGTTGAATCTACCATTCATTCTACAGGTATAAGCGGATTGGGAGATAAGGGGATTTTATACAGTTTGGCTGGAAGAACACCTCAATCACTTCCTAAACCGGAATACAATTATCAGGTTGAGGGAATTGTAGTGGTAGAGGTTACCGTTGACCGTTATGGAAATGTTACCAAAGCAATTCCGGGAGTAAAAGGATCAACTACATTGAATGACCACCTGCATCGTGCAGCTAAAGAAGCTGCTTTGGCAGCAAAATTTGACAGGAAACCCAATGCGCCGGCTTACCAGAAAGGAACAATTACTTATCATTTCATCCTTCGGTAAAAAAGTCCAACCACTTCTCCCCGGGCTCGATTGAAATAAAATTCGCAACTATTCAGTTGGAATGAAAACAACCAGAATGTTATACATTATACGTTAAATGTTGAGTCCACTCCAAAAAGTCATTTTTGACAGAATAATGCCATAATGGAATTTTTAGAGTAGGTTCAAATGTTAATTGCTAGATGCTGGGTGCCGGGAAATATGAAATACTTTGGCGCTGGATGTCCTGAAAATAAGCAAGTATTGAATAATCTGTTAATAGTCGGCCCGCCCCTACCGTTCGGGACGGGCGGGCCGACGT
>JAUWBB010000354.1 GCA_030605195.1 Bacteroidota bacterium | reverse complement strand
GCAAATATATAAGGCACTTGGTTGGAAGCATAGACCTTATACCAAAAAATTAAATGTAGTGACCCAATTGTAAACTTTTAAAATGCATATCACAGAATATGAATACTTTACACTTGTGTATTTTCAACTTGGGTTAAGGTTCATTACACAGCCGTTTGTGGATCGGATATGCATGTTTACCATGAAAGAGAAAAGGGCCTTGACAAAGGGACTATTATGGGACACGAGTTTGTTGGAGAGATTATTGAATTGGGGAAGCAAGTTAAATCTTTTCACATGGGTGATAAAGTGATTAGTCCTTTTACCACTAATTGTGGTAATTGTTATTTCTGCTCGATTGGTTTAACGGCCCGATGCATGAATGGACAATTATTCGGTTGGGTTGAAAAAGGGGAAGGTCTTCAGGGAGCTCAGGCTGAATATGTCAGGGTACCCTATGCCGAATCCACATTAGTAAGTTATCCTGAAAATATTCCCACACAGGAAGCCTTACTTTTTGGAGATATTTTTCCCACCGGATTTTTTTGTGCTGATATGGCAGAAATAAAGCCAGAAGGGATTTACGTGGTACTTGGTTGCGGACCTGTCGGATTAATGGCAATTATCGGTGCGAAATTACTTGGGGCTGTTCAAATCTATGCTATCGATTCAATTGAAAACAGGTTATCGTTTGCCCGGAAATATGGTGCAATTCCGGTGCACCTTTACGATGAAAACCCGGTTTATAAAATATTGGAAGTTACGAACAGCGTTGGTGCAGATGCCGTCCTTGAAGCTGTTGGGAACAATAGTGCAGGCAAACTGGCTTTCCAACTGGTACGGCCTGGTGGCATTATTTCAACCGTTGGAGTTCACACAAAAAAAGAATTCCCTTTTTCCCCGGTTGATGCATACAATAAAAATATTACCTTTAAAATTGGAAGATGTCCTGCCAGAAACTACATCGAACGGTTAATAACATTTGCTGCAAAAAAAAGATTGGAACTTGATAAAATAATTACACACCAATACCCATTGAAAGAGGGAGCAAAAGCATATAAGCTATTCGATAAAAAAGACGACGGGTGTATAAAGGTAATCCTTAAACCCTGAAATAGCTGTTAATAAAAAAAATTATATAAGAAAACCGTAACTAATCAGTCCCCTCCGGGGTCGATGTTTTGGAGCAACTCTTCCAGGCCTGTGCCAAAGGCCTGCCCGAATGACTTGCGGCGCAATTATCCAGACGCTAAATCAGGAATTTCATTATTATCCCATAATGTATGCCTTTGGCAGGCAAATCATTCTACGAAATTGACAACCGGTTATACTTTATGACTATAACTACTTTTTCGTACTGATTAATTAATAAAAAATTAACTTTGCTAATTAACCAAGTTGGGGGTTACAAGTTCCGGGTTGCGGGTTACGAGTGATAGGGATGGAAACAAAGCCAGATATTAAATGTAGAATTTAGAATGTTCAATGATGAATCCCAATGGGACGGGACAGATGTAGAATAATCATAAAACTATTACAGTAATGAAAGCAAAGCACAGTTTAATCTTACTAACTTTTGTGATACTTATCCTTTCCGGATGTTACATTGACTTTTGGGACAAAACTATTTACGGTGAGGGTCCAGTAGTTACCGAAGAACGGGATATTTCCGGATTTAACGGCCTTAAAGTAAGTTCAGGTATCGATGTTTACCTTAAGCAGGGAAATTCAGAAAAGGTAAAAGTTGTTGCCGATGAAAACCTGCATGATGTTATCAAAACCGAAGTCAGAAATGGCATTTTACATATTTTTTCTGAAGTCAACATAAGAAGAGCAAAACCTGAAAGAGTTTACGTTACGATTAAAAAACTTAACAGCATACGCATCTCCAGTGCCGGTGACATTTACTACCGGGGCGATCCGAAAAATCAAACATTTAAGTTCTTCAAGTGCCGGAGGGATTCATAAAAGATAGTTATAAGTTACCTGCCTGCAGGCAGGGCTCCGCCACTATTTCACAGGGTTCACCCCATGAAACTCCGCGTAGCAGGATCAACGAAGTTGCTGTTTCACAGGGTAAATTTTTATCTTTCATCTTATGGAGAACCACTCTCAAATTGCTGTTTTAGGTGGTGGCAGTTGGGCAACAGCCATCGTTAAAATATTGTTGGAAAACGTAGATGGATTGAATTGGTGTTTGAGGAAAAAGGGAAATATCCAACACATAAAAACTCACCACCATAATCCAAATTATTTAAGCTCAATCAACCTGGATGTTGACAAACTATCCCTTTTTGATGATATTAATGAAACAATTGCCCAATCCGGTATTTTGATCTTCGCAATACCGGCACCTTTCCTGAAAGAGGCAACAGAAAAATTAAATGTTGATATTACGAGTAAAATTGTCGTTTCAGCCATAAAGGGAATTATTCCGGAAGATAACCTGATCATTGGCGATTTCTTTAACCGGAAATATAATCTTCCTCTGAATAATTTTGTTGTGCTCACAGGTCCGTGCCATTCTGAAGAAGTTGCGTTGGAACGGCTGTCTTATCTGACAATTGCTTCACAGGATATTCAACATGCGAAAATTATTGCTGAATTCATACAAACCTTTTACATAAAAACCATCCTTTCAGATGATATCTATGGGACCCAATATGCAGCCATTCTTAAGAACATTTTTGCCATCGTTGCCGGAGTTTGTCATGGACTGAGATATGGAGATAATTTTTTCGCCGTACTGATTTCAAATGCTATCCAGGAAATCAAACGGGTTGTTGATGCCGTGCATCCCATTACCCGTGATATAAAAAGCTCAGCTTATCTGGGAGATCTTCTGGTAACTGCTTACTCTCAATTTAGCCGGAACAGGACATTTGGAACCATGATAGGGAAAGGATATTCCGTAAAATCAGCCATTCTCGAAATGAACATGGTAGCTGAAGGTTATTATGCTACAAAATGCATTACGGAAATGAATAAAACCTACAAATTAAATTTGCCCATTACAGAAGCTGCTTACAACATTTTATATGAAAACATTTCACCCGCCGTCGAAATAAAACTTCTGAGTAAAAATCTTACCTAAGTAACTTTTGTATTTTGGAATTTTCTGTTAAAAAATGAAAGAAATTTATAAATAAGATACTAAAATGAAAAATCTGAGCATTTGCATAAATTACGTATACCCGTTTATCACTACGGAAGAAATCACCGGCTACAAGGCTCAAATGAAAACTTTTATTTCAGCATTGCATAACAAAACCGGTTCAGGAAATGATTTCCTCGGATGGCTCGATCTTCCTTCAACAATTTCCGCCAGTGATCTGGAAAGGATTAAAAAGCTTAGTAA
>JAUWBB010000187.1 GCA_030605195.1 Bacteroidota bacterium | reverse complement strand
CCAAATATCAATTATCAAATGACCGAAACAGTTTTGAATATTGTGATTTGGTTCATTGAGATTTATTTGTATTTTGGTGCTTGTCATTTGTGATTTTTAATATTTATTATTGTGTTATAATTGTTTGATTGTTATTTACTTCTTTGTAGACTGCCGACTGTGGACTGCCCGCCCGAACGTACCGTTCGGTACGGGCGGGCCGACTATTAACTAATTATTTATGAAACCTGAAAATTAAGGTTTTTTTTTAATCAATTTGTGAAACTATGTCCTTATTGACAGTACTTGTTATATTTTATTTCAGCCTCCCGGCTTCCCAGTTTTCCGGATCTGTTAAAATCATAACAAGCAGCTTTTAAATTACCGATAAAAACATTTGCTATACCACGGTTCAGGTATGTCTGATAATTTCCGGGATCAAGATCCAAAGCCATCGAATAATCATTAATAGCATATTTGTATGTCCTCGTTTTTAGATAAGCATCAGCCCTGGCAATAAAATTTCGTGGATTACCCGGATTGATTTCGACAATTCTGTTAAAACATTCAAGAGCTGACAAATACTTGTTCTGATCTACATACAGCATTCCACATTGGTGCCAGGCCTCCTCATCTTCATAATAATAATTAAGATATAATTGGATATCCTCAATGGCTTTTGGATAGTTTCCTAATTCCCGATACAAAATTGATCTTTTATTATAGAGCTTTAATTGATCAGGATATAAATATATAGCGCGATCCATCCACTTCAAAGCGTCATTAAACTCTTTCATCCTGATCAATACTTCAGCCATGTCAACAAGATATTCCCGGTTATCTTTGTCATATTTCAATGCATTATCGTAATCCTCCAGGGAAGCTTTATAGTCGTTGATTCCGGTATTTACCCTGGCTTGAAGAGCCCATAATTTTCCATCCCCGGGATTTTCCGCCAGAGCCGTATTCAACAAAACCTTTGCTTCTCTATAACTTTTTTTTTGAATAAGATATTCAATTTCCCGGATCCTGTATTCGTCTGGCGAATACCAATCCTTTCTCCAAAGGCTCATCCATTCTCTCGATCTATCTATCGATTGGAAGGCCTTATCCAGCTTTATTCTTTTCTCGGGTTCCTTAAATGAGGAGTTGAGATGTTCTTCCAGATATTTAACAACCAACCCCGGTTTACCTGACAGACCATAGACCCGTGCCAATCCTAAACTTCCGCTTCCTGCCTCTAGTGTATTTGCCGATTGAAAATCCTCAATTGCCAAATCATAATTTCCTGTTTCCAGGTAAGCTTCTCCCCTTTTTAACAAGACCTGATAATGGTAATTACCATCTTTTATTACCCCGGTAAATTGTTCAATTGCTTCCTGGTATTTTTTAGTTTCCAGGTTTACCAATCCTTTGAGATAATTCTCTTGTTTAATCTGCCCATAGGAATTTGTAACTACAGTGAAAACAAGTAAGAGAACTATATTTAAAAACCTGATCATTTTAAAACACTTTATTTACCTATTTCTCTCCTGGTACTTTTGCTCCTTTTTCAGTTATTACATGCACAAAACCGGAAATATTTCGTAATTCAAGCCCCGATAGTCTATTTTCATATATATCGCATATGTAATAGTAAATGCCGGGAGACACATAATTATTGTTGTATTTACCATCCCAGTTAATTTCAGGATCGTCAGTTTGGTACACAAGGTTACCTGTCCGGCTGTATATTTTTATATCGATTTTCTCAATAAACTTATATGTTTTTGCCTTCAGAATATCATTTATATTATCCTCATTGGGTGTGAAAACGTTTGGGATTTCAAAGTATGTGCAGTTATCAACACAAATTAAAGGCATTGACCGGGCACTTTCGTTATCAAACGAATCGATCGCGGTAACTGCATAACAACCTGCCATGGTCAACTCGGGATAATGGATAAAGGTTGTATCTTCAGGGGAATTCCTGGTTCCAATCACCTCCATATTCCCGACCAGTTTAGGATTATAATAGACTTTATAACTAACTACATCAATCCCGCATTCCGGATCCGGTTTTGTCCAGGTTAGTTCGTTATATAAACTGTCACAATTTGAAAAAACAGTGAGTTCAGGAGGACAGGGAGGCTCCTTATCGTCGGGAACCCCACAATTTTCATGTGAATAATTAATGAGCGGATCGACAATTCCCTGGCGTGAATAGGTGCCAATACTTTTTACCAAATAACAATATTCCTCTCCATTAGCCAGATTTACATCATGGTAAAGCGTATCCTTTGAAACACTCAACGAATCAAAATCAAGGGTGATCCTGTTTTGGCGGTAGATAATATAATCGGTATTGATCCATGGCACATTTTTCCTGATATGCAGGATCAACTCATTATCAGCAGGTTCAATATGTAAAAATATAGAAGATGCTTCACCCGGATTACCTATTACAAACCGGTTTCCGTCTTCATCGTTATATAGTTCAACTCTGTATGTAAATCCAAAATCGGTAGTATTGATCAGTGTATCAACAAAAGTAGTATCTTCCAGGTCGACCGTTTGAAAGGTATGAACCAACTCAAAGTTACTTCCCCAAATGCCGGGTGAACGATATATCCGGTATTCGTATGGTCCTGGGGCAGGAATGGTATCCAGATCTTTGGGTTTTGCCCATGCCAGAAAAATTGAGCCATTTGACCGGTCGGTATGATTAACGCTAACGTTTGTTATAACAGGTGTTCCCTGCATTAAAACGGAACAAACTTCACCGGAAGCGATACTTTCCGTTCCATTCGGAAAAAGAGCCACGATCATATAACAATATTCCGTGCCCTGTAATAATCCTTCCCCATTATTTTTATCCATAAATACTGTATCGTTTAAACCGGTAGTCTCCCCAACAAATACATATCCGGTATACCCGGGGACACCGTTCTCACATGTATCAGGCACAAAACCATAACTCCCGATTCTTCTGTAAATCCGGTATCCGGCGACATTGTTACAATCACTTGGAGACCAGTGTAATCGTATATAATTGTTCGTTGGAATAGCAACTATATTTTCAGGAGCAGGACCTAAAACTTTAATGTATAAATTATCACTATCCACAAGACTCACCTCCTCGTTATTGTCTTCAACCTTTATTACTATACTATAAGGTTGTTCCCGTACATGGTTACATGTTGTTTGCCATCTGAAAACAGAAGTTACATAACCGGAATCGGATTCAACTTCCAGAAATTCAGCCGGACTATCTTCAATAATGAAGACACCTCCTGATGCCAAATGTGTAACCATATCCTTATCTTCATCCGTACTTGTAATATTATATTCAATATAGGTTCCTGCAACCACACAAAAGCTATCGAGATCAGTGGTTACCGGCGGATTGTTTTCAGTTTCAAAAACTTCTATTTGCATATCCCTTACAATATTCCCGATTTTTATTCCATATCTCCACTCCTCAATATTCATGGCAATATTATATAAACCAATACTATCTGGAGAATCCCATACCAGGTCGCCGGTTAACGGATCTACATATAAGGTATCGCTTGCCGGCGGAAAAAAATAACCTTCAATTGTATCACCGTTTTCTGTCAGGCATTTTGCCAAACTATAAGACAGACTGTCTCCTTCCTCATCGTATGCTGAAGGATTATGAATAAATTTCCTGCCGAGTGCCGCCTGGTCAATGGGTGGATTCAACAGAACCGGCGTATCGTTATATCCAATTGCAGGATTAATTAACATGGTTGTTTTAATCGCGAAGACCACATTAACAGAGTTTGGAATATTCAGGACACCATGATTCCGGTTAGGATCCTGAACCACAATTTCATAAATTCCCGGTCCCGGGAAGGTATGATCGATGACATACGTATTTCTTTTGTAGAAGTTCGGGAGATAAACGATTGTATCCCTTGGCGCTACGGATGTTGTATTATCACCCCAGTCCACTGTTAACTCATCGCGATCGGCAAGGCTTAAGGTATAAGTAAATGTAGTTATGGTGAGTTCAAATGTAAGACCAGATATCTGCCGGTAGGTTATCTCTCCTGCCCTGTTATGAGTTGCATAACAGATTGAAAGGCTAATGAAAATGGATAATATGGCCAATAAAGTTCGTCTCATAACAATATTGTTCTCAGCTTCAGGTTTCAGGTTTCAAGCTTCAGGTTCTGAATTTTTATAACCATTTGCCAACTGTATACTTTTATATAACTATACTTTCAACTGGCTGGGTACTAAATATCTTCTCCTTAATTTTGTTATTTTCCTTTTTTTCCAACCCTGTTGGCAGGAGACTGAATACTTTTTCCTGCCACTGCTACAACCACTTCCCCAGTACCCACAGTACCCTGTAACCAGTATCATCTATTGTCATGATATTTGTCTACAGGTTAAACATAAAAATTACTCGCTCCCACAGGCCACAATCACAATCCCGCTCGTGAGGTTTTGGTGCGCAAAACGTTCACGATCCGAAATTCTTCTCCCTTTCTCCACCGCCCGAACGACTGAAGTCATCCATTCGGGCAGGCAGTCTCCCCCTAACTTAGTCACTCGGTCTTCCTATCTCCTTCACAGACTCTGCCCCGCCTTCGCATACTACGGCGGGCAGGCAGGTTCTCCTGCCACAAGCATATCTTCGGGAAAACCCTGGCAGGTCTCTCCCAGTCACCTTAATCTCAACCTTAACCTCAACCTTATTTTTTCTTCATCATTATTCCATTATTCCATTATTCCCTGCCCGAACATACCGTTCTGTACTGGCAGGCATTCTTCCAATCCTCCATATTTATCAAAAATAAGGATTTAACCAATACTGATGATTATTTCGTCAAATTAATTATTATGTTTCTTTCACTGTTCGTCAGCCTGTAACCCTTTTCAAAATCAATAGATTTAAAAATAACCAAATTGGTTTGATCATTAAACAAATCCATCAAGATGGAATTTGTAATTGAGACTGATCTCACCTTCTGCTTACAGCCAAACCGGTAATATAACCACACTGCTTCTTCATTCATTCTTTTACCTTCAAACTCCGGATTTAATCTTTTATTTCGGTTTACAACAAACTGAAAGGATTCGGAAATATACCGGTCAATATAAATCTGTTGATCTTTAAGTTCATCTTCATTTCCCAGCCTGAGATGTATTCCATATTTATTAAAGATAATGCGCTCAAAATCATCTGTATATATCTTGAAGGAAATGATAAAAGATTCCCTCTCCTGCTCATATTCAATATTTGTAACTGAAACATGAACAGGATGTGCAAAAGAAACAAGCAAAACACTCAGTAAAATCAGCCCTTTTCTTATCATCTCCCTACAAAAATCATGCATTTATTACACATTAAAATTACTAAATTTTTTGGTTTATACTGGGTACTGTCAGAGGTAGGTGGTTGATTTTCCTTATCTACCATCCCATCCTTCGCCAAACACTGCCCCGCCTTCGCATACTAAGGCGGGCAGGCAGGTCAGGAAGACCCTGGCAGGTTATTCCCAGCTCAAACATCGCCTGGTCTCTTTCCAGCCGAGTGCAATTCGGCTCTACTTTATCCGGGCTTTTTCCACGAGTTACATTCCGATAAGGGCTTCAATCCCCAAACGGTAAGAATCCAAACCAAAGCCCATAATGCTCCCCTTGCAGGCATTCGCGATAAAGGAAACATGCCGGTACTCGTCTCTTGCCAGTATATTGGTAATGTGCACTTCTACCGCGGGTGTTTCAACGGCAGCCAGTGCATCTGCAATCGAGACGGATGTATGGGTATATCCTCCGGCATTGATTATGATTCCGTCATAGGAAAAGCCAACTTCCTGAATTTTATCAACTAATTCACCTTCAATATTGGAATGGAAATAATCAATCTGAATATCTGAAAAAGCCTTTCTGATACAGTCAAGATATTCATCCATTGACATCTCACCATACAAACCGGTTTGCCTTTTACCCACTAAATTTAAGTTTGGTCCATTAATAATTTGGATTTTCATATTGCCTGGATTATCTTGGTTTCTGTTTGAAAAAATATTGTAAAACAAAGAAAATTGCTTCGCAAATATACCCTGTGAAATATTGCTTTGCAATAAATCTTCGATTTATTTCACAGGGTCACGGGGTGAATTAAAAAAAAATCTTAATTTTCAGGTTTCATAAATAATTAGTTAATAGTCGGCCCGCCCGTACCGAACGGTACGTTCGGGCGGGCAGTCCACAATCGGCAATCTACAGTTTAAAAATGCAAAATGAGCTAAAATGAAGAGAAAGTTAAAAGTGAACTAAAGTAAACAAATTTAGTATTTAGAATTTAACCTGAAAAATTCATAAATTCTATGAATTTTTCTGCTGACGTAGGAATAATCAATAGTTGAGGACTTCTCAACTATTGATTTTCCACAGTCAGGTGATGACGCTTCGGTCACACCCTGACCAAAGCGTCAGGGGTT